>JBFHEW010000078.1:0-8441 GCA_041583955.1 Bacteroidia bacterium
CGGTACAGTAAGTTCTGTCCCGATCGGGACGAATTTCCCTGGCCCGGAGTTGTCCCAACAAACAACAGGTAGTGCATGCATCATGGCCTCGGCAACCACCATTCCGGCACCCTCATGACTGGGAAAGAGGAAAGCGGACGATGATGCAAACAGCTTTTGTAATTCAGCTCGCTCCATCCAGCTGCTCCAAACCACCGCTTGTGCTATACCCAATTGGGCGCTGAGCTCTTTCAGCTTTCCCTCAAAACCACCGCTGCCTACCAAATGCAGACGCACAATGGTTTTTTGCTCTGCTGACAGTCCGTGGTAGAATGAGGCAAAAGCCTTCAGCGTCATGTCAAACCCCTTAAGTGGTACGAATCGACCAGCAGAAATGACCGTGAAATCATTTTTTGGGCAACCGGTGATGGCTACATCTTCAGTGGCAACAGATGGGCATACCGTGTATTGTTCGGGCTGTAGGCGCAATGCTTTCGCAGCATCCTCATTCATACACAGTATATGGCTTGCCGATCTTTTGGTGACCCACAGAAAGAGATCGAAATTCCAGAAAACGTTCTTCAAGAACCACAGAAGTCGGTCAGAAAACCATGATCTCGCTCCGTAAAATGACAAGTGTTTCCGTTGTATGAATGGGTGATGACCCACTGGGCCCCAAACCAATGGTTTTCCAACCATCCAAAGGAATGATGGTGTCCAATCATTATGAAAGTTCAGATTATGGACCATATCACAATCCACATTTTTTTTTCTGATGTGGACGGCCAGCGTAAGCTGCCAGAAGTAGTAGTAGATGAGGCTGAGCATAGGACCTTTCTTCCAAAGTATCATCCATTTTGGCCAATCGAAGTATCGGAAATCGATGTTAGCGTATCTGCTGTCAGGGTTAGATGCCTGGTAGCTTTCAATGTCGTTGCGATTGTTCTTTCTTGTATAGGCGATAACCTTGCTGTTCGATGCTGCCTGAAGAATGAAGTTCCAACCCATTCCGTCTTCCGAACCCTTGTTCGGGTTGACCGCATAGGCTGTCATTAATACTGTTCTCATCTGTTTCTGCTAATCTGGGTTCATATGATAACATGTTCGGCCTAGCATCCGTGCAAAGCCTCCTGTAGCGTTTCGGCTACCAAGGCCATAATCTCCTGTTCGCTTGATTCGGGTTCAGGGTCCACAACCCGGTCGCGCAAGGTCTTGGCCGGAACCCCGCCAATCACTGCATTGGCAGGGAAGTCTTTGGTGACCACGCTTCCGGCAGCAATCACGCAGCCATCACCAATGGTCACACCATCCAGTACGGTCACTTTGCTTCCGATCCAGCAGTTGTTACCTATACGGATACCTTTCCGGTTCACACCTTGGTGCCGTAGAAGTTCGGTGCCATCATCGAAATTGTGGTTCTCAGGATGGCAACTGAAATACTGACCCACAATGCAGTCGTCTCCGATAGAGAGGCCTCCTGCTCCACCCAAGTATGCGTATTCGCCAATTCCGACATTGTTTCCAATGCTTATGAATTTGCCGATGTGATTGAATGAGGTGGAAACGATGACCCGACTGAAATCTCCTATGCTCACGTTATTTCCCAATACCAACCCATTTTCTCCCAACCCACTCAGCGAAACCTGATGACCGAGTTTAACATAATTGCCGAATGATATTCTCGACAATCCGAAGAACTGAACGCCTTTGCCGAGCATCAAACCTTTAGGATACTTGAATCGGAGCGTCAATCTGAGACCTCTCAATATGCGTAACGTTTGGTCTTTGAGAAACTCGATGATCAGTGCGCCATCGAGCAGCGGGTCGAATTGAAACCGAGGATTTCTAAGCTGAACGGCTCCTTCAATGAATGTTCTGATCATGATGCGATACTTAATTGGGTTGTACTGACCACCAGCGATACAGTGGAATGCAGATCTACATTCTCTACACTGATGTACTTGGCCGACCGCTTACGGCTGCCCAGACCCTTGAAAAGGTCGATGTATCTTTGAGTAAGCTCATTGATCACATCTTTCGACAGCTCCTGTTTTCTTTCCAGGATCAGGTTGGCATCTGCGTAAAGGAAAAAATTGAAATCCGGCTGGAACAGCAACCGATAGGCGCGCTTCAGAATGCCCTCAGGCAATTGGATGTTGCTTCGCTTTCCATCAATGATGAAGTCGAAGAAATAACGGTCGTACAGGACAATGAAGCCTCTTCTTTTGTAAATAAGGTTGACGATGAACTGTCCGAAAAAGTAGTCGGTGTAGTAGTATAGGAACCGAAGCGCAGAAGACATGGCGCTTGTGTTCTTCCCTTGTCGCGGAAGCGATTCGGTAGCGTCCTTTTCTGCACGTTTTCTGCCCTTGGTCCATGCACTAAGTATGGGTAAGAAGGAAGGTCTGTGTCGTAACACGACCACCCTTCTTCGGAGTTTCTTCTCAAGCTCTTGCTTGGTGTTTTCGATGATGGTTGATTTGCCTGCGCCATCCACACCACTGAAGCTGATGACCATCCCCTGCGAACCGAAAAACTGCCGTAGCGAATCAAGCGCATATCCAATGTGGTTCAATATTCGGGCAAATGCCTTGTTCTGAGGTAGTTGTTGGATACAGCTTTTCAGTTCAGGCCTTCGTGTACAGCTGTCCGAGTAATTTGCTGATAGCACACGGTCAAGTTCGGTGGTGGAGTTATCCAGAATCTGCTCGTAGGCTTCCAACTTCGAAGGAATTGGCCTGTTGTTCAATCCATAGAACAAGCCGATATACCTCACTTTGTCGATCAAGCGCATCAATTTTATTCCGTGATGCGTGACATAGGCATCAGCCAACACCTGCTTGGCATCCATCATTTCCAAGCCTTTGTACTTGATCTTCCATATCAGGTCAACACTTAGAATCGAGCCATCCGTGCATACGATTCGGAGATTTCTCATGAAGGTCTGATGGTTCAGCTCCAACTGTTTCACTACAGGGTTTGATAGAAGCATTTGGCTGATAGTGTTCAGATCCTTGCGTTCAATGCATAGGTCGATGTCAGAGTATTCGCTCAGCCTTTCAGGTAGATGGTTTGGGAATTTGATGGCCGCATAGTTTTTATGATGCAGCAGATCGAACAGGTCCATGATGATGAGTTCGCGTGGACTCTTCTGGCCCTGCATTACGTCACTAAGGGCCTCGTTCCATGTGGCGAGCATCCAGTGGACCTGTGGGTGCCAATGCTTCTGCCGGGAGTATAGTTTCAAATTGTTGACCGTGTTGATGGCCAAGTACATTTTCAAGTACAGGTCCAGGCTTTCCAACTCGTTGCACGTCCAGGCGGAAAACCGTTCGGCAGATATGGCTGCATGGAGTTCCTTACGTATCTCTTTCCAAGGCTTTCGCTCAATCAGTATTCCTTTCTGAATGATGAAATGGAACGCATCGTAGCCGACAGGCAATTGCGAGTTGCTCAGCTCCCAATCGTAAACGCCCAGGATACCATCAGCCACATACATGTTCCAAGGAGTGAAATCCCCGTGCCCCATGGAAACCCGGGCGTTGGTTCCTTTGAGGGACTCTATCAGTAGGGTCAGCTTTCTGAGTATGGCCTTTGGAATGTTGGAGTTGTCGTCATCCATCATTTCCGAAAGCTTGCCATCCAGTGCATGATGCGCAATGAGAGTGTCAAACCCGATTCGCTCGGATGTCTTGGAATAAATTTCGGACAGCGCTTTGAAATGAGGTTTGCCGAAGTGGTCGGTTCTGCCACCGTTACGCGAAATGTCTGTAAGTTCAATGGTGTTTGAGTGGGCAGAAACAACAGTAGGGACCCGAAGATGTTGAGGTGAGTAGAAGTTCAGTTTCCAGAGCGCATCGTCCTCATTCTGTAAGAGTTGCTTCGCCTGTTGTGTTGTTGCCACTTTGATGAATCTGCCCGATTCGGCCATTTCTGTGTAAATCACCAATTTGTTATTGGGGCCCGGAGTTCCGGTGAATAGCGCCCAATTGTCACCGAAAGGATCGAACAACTGGCGCTCCGGTCGATGCAGATATACGGTTCTTCTCTTCAGTAGAAAACGCTGAACACGGAGCAAATAAATAAGCTGAATAAGGCTATAGATCAACCATGACCTGAGGGTGCTCCGATGGTAGAATTTCAAGAACAGTGGTTTTTTCGCAGCTCTGGGAGTTATCCATCTTGGGGTTCCGTCAGGGTTGTGTATCACCAGTAATTCCAGCCGCCCTCGCTTCGAAGTGTTGTCAGAAAGCGTAAAGTGCAACGCTTCAAAAATTGATTTCATGATCATTGTCTATTGGATTCTAAGCGGTTGAATCCAAAGCTTTGCCAATGTATTATTGTACTGGTAATCAAGCACATAGCATCAACGATAAACTTTGCCATTCCAAATTTTGGATTGGCATTTCAAAAATTGGAAGCTTCAGTTTTTCCGGTTCAGATAAGTTTCAGGTCGGGCCTTGTGTTTTTCAAGTGCATCCTTTCTGAACGTTTAAGGAATGGTCGGGGCGCAAATGCAACAGAGAAAATCACGAGCTGGTAGAACAGGATGCCGTAATTCGATTCTCCGAAAATGCCGAACTCGGTCAGTGAATTGATGAAAAGCGGAATGAACAACGTTATCAGGAATTTCCTTTTCTCTTCGCTTTCAAGCGCGATGCCTCGAAAAGTGAAGATCATCTGAAAAAACACCAATGTAAGACCAACGAACCCCAGGTTCATCAACACCTGCATAAAGGTGTTGTGGGTCATTTTTCCGGGGTAGGTGTGCGTGCTCTGGAAGTATTCCTTGTAGTCAATACGCATAAAACCGAAACCGAGCAATGGTTCTCTTGGCAGCCCCTCGTTGATGAGTGCTTTCCAAAAAGGCAATCTGCCGGTCATGCTCATCACTTCTTCCACTCTACTACTGTCTCCATCTTTCAGAATTATCTTGTTGATGGCAATAGGAGTCACCAGAATCCCAATGGCTATAAGTGCCATCTTCAATCGCAGGTTAGATGACCCTTTAACGTGATAGGCGATGATGAGCATTGCACCGATAAGAGAGGACCGCGATCCGGTAGCGTAAAGAGCGTAGAACAACACCAATATTTTGACGCCCGTGAGCCATTTCCGGTGGTTCCTTTTCAGGTCGAAGATCAAACCTGCCACGCCAACGCCTGCAAGCATGCCCAGTTCGTTCGGATTCATCAGGTAACCGCCCAATCTTGCCTCTTCACCACCGTGGGTCATTCGGAAGAATACATCCGGATCGACCCACATACCGACCACGAAAATGAGAATGAGTACGAATACCGAATTTCCAATGAGGTTGAACAATCGGATGGAATGCCTGGCAAAATATCGGTCCAAGAGGTATAGGCTTTTTATGAAGTAGAAGCAGAAGAACAGGGTTTGGGCGGTCATGAACCACTGAAGCGCACTGTAACCGACATTGGTGCTCCACAGGAATGAGACAAAACCAAGAGCCAAGTAGGCCAAATAGAGTAAAGGCGAGAGGTGATTCTTGAACCTGACCGCGTCTACTGCTCCAAAGCGCAGCACCTGTCTGTAAATAGCATACGCAGCCATTAGCACGCTCATTCTGCCTACCAGTTTTATCGCTCTGGTAATGAGGATGTTCTCGCTCCATGTAAAGAAGCAGGCGATCATCAACAGAAGGACGGTCAGCAGTTGCCAGTTCAGCCGCGATAGGAATATTCTCTGATCCAACTTGCGTTTCATGGGGCGTACAACTGATCGAATTGCTCAAGGATGGTGTCCCAATTGAAGACCTCTGAAACCATTTTCCGAGCGTTGCTGCCCATGGTACCAAGAGTGTTCCTTTCCCATTTTGCAAACAATTGCTCCAGCGCTGCGGAAAGCGCTGCGGCATTTTCATTTTCCACTTCTACTCCGGCAGTGTACTGCTTCACAAAACAAGAAACGTTCGTTGCCTAGGTAACCACCGAAGGGATGCCCATGGCCGCGGCTTCGAGCACGGCTACTGGCAGACCCTCATTTCTGGAAGGATGGGCGAAAACCGTCATCTGCCGCATCAACTCATCTTTCTCCTCACCGAATCTTCCGCCCCACATCACCACATTCTCTTCAAGCCCATTTTGCGCAATTGCCTTTTCCAGTGTAGCGCGCCCTTCTCCGTCCCCTACGATCCATAGCTTGGCATCAGGATTTTTGAACAAGAAGCTTTCAAAAGCCTCCATCAAAGTGTCCAGACCCTTGGTGTGTACATCCAATCGACCTACAAAACCAACCACGAACTCCCGTGTCGGTGCACTTACCGGATCTGTCAATGCAGGGCTTTCGAAACCGTAAGGCAATTTCATTGTCTTCGTATTCGAAAACATCTCATTCAGGCCAGACACTTCGCTTTCTCCCAACGAATGCACCTTTCGGCTGCCTATCAGAAGCGATTTTTCAAAAAGCTCGAAATACAGCTTCTTGACAACTCGGTTTCGCTGCATGGCCACGGTATTGTAAGCACCATGTGGGGTAAGCACGAACGGAATCCGGTTTTTTCGCATAAACCTGCCAAGAGTGGCGTAGGTCGGTATCCAACCTCCGTGCAAATGAACAATTGCGTCCTCTTCCAATTCAAGAAGCGCTTTGGTCAGTTCCTTGTCAAGGCCAAACGGGTTCTTTGATGCTTGAAACAATCGGGTGTTGAACGCTCTTTTCCCGTAGTTGTGGGTTAGGTCTTTTGTAATTCCCCAAACGGAGACCTTTTTGCCTGAAATGGCCTGGCGGGAGGCAAGTTGATAAACGACCTTGTTGACCCCGTTCATGCGGTCAGGATTGGCTTTGCCAAGAATGAGATGGATTATTTCCATAAGATGAATTGTTTTTGAATGAGGCTATACTGCCAATAAAGGATCAGTATCAATTGAGACAGGGTCAACCCGACAATGGCTCCTGACACGCCCCAATGCTGAAGCAGCGCGTTGTAGGACAGAAGGCTGAATACGAAGGACAGTAGATAACCGATGAAAAACACCCGGTTCATGACCAGTATCCTCACTGCTATGCGAACCGGGTATCCGAGAAAGATGAGTGCGTAAAGCACCGTCATTCCCTTCACAATGAACGCGTATTGAGCATACTCGCTACCACCGATGAGGGTGATGGCTTCTGTGGAGAAAACAAATAGGGCTACGAGGATGACGCCAAAACCAATGGCAACCTGCGCGCTTATATTCCTCAGGTAGGTTCTGGCATCAGCATGCGATAAAGACAGGATCCGTGATGCTTCAGGTAATGCGTAATTCTCAAATGTTTGGAACAAAAGGCTCAGCACCCCGAACAGTGACTGCACCAGGCGGAATGCCCCAAGCGTTTTCACGCCAAGGAGTACCCCGGATGCTACAACGAAAATGTTGCCTGACCACCATTGTAGAACCGTGGTGATCAGCAACCACTTTCCCTGCTGTACATGCACTTTCGCATATTCTGTCCATTGGCGTATACCGGTGATGAACGGTTTTATCCTCAGCACCGCAATGACGAAGCCGGGCAAGTAGGCAAGGCCCAAGAGAAAGGTCGTTTCGGCAAGGGTTTTCTGCGGTCCCAACCACAGAAAGAACGAAACAGACATCTGCAGCGAAACGGTCAACATATCCAGAATCAAGACGTTCTGTATCTCCTGCTTCGCTAAGAACACTTTTCTGAAATGATCGTGCATTACGAAGCCAATGAAAAAGAAGACATGACCGATAGGAAGATCAGCAAAGGCATCGAAGAGTTGATGATCTAATGAGCTGATGCCTGCAGAAATAAGTACCACCGTGGTAACCAGCGCCATTTGCAGCCAGAATATGAAAGACATATAACTGTTTCCGGCAAACCTTGTGTGCGACACTTGAAACGGTTGAACCACCAACGCGCTGAATGCACTGACGACTCCGTAATTGAAAAGAACGACTGAGGAGAAATAACCGAAATCAATGGCGCCAAGCACTCGGGCCAATAGCATGGTCAGCAGAAAACTTCCTCCGCTGAAAACAGCCTGATCAAGCAGGACCAACGCTTTCTTGCTATGTGCTTTAAGCGCCATGTTGCACTGCTGATGTTTTGAACAGGGTGGTCTTTTCGGTGACCGACCTCAACAGTTGAACAGTCTCCGAAAACACGCTTGGGCTGTATCCATTTCTGTTGAGCACGAAGTGCATTTTCGGCAATTCGAATTCATCCTTCATCAATTCTGTTTGGAGGATACGCTTCTCGGAAGTGAGCCGAGCATCCAGAACCACGAGATTCGAATTGGCAATGCGCATGAACAATTTCGCCTTCAGGTCTACCTCCAGCAGTTCATTCACCACAATGATGAGGTCGAATTCTTCTCTGAGCCTGTTGAAGAAGACGTTCATGGCATCTCGCGTAAGCAGTTGAGCTTCCCTGTTGGCCAAGGAACGGATACCGAAGCCCTCGACCGGAACGTTCGCATAGCCTTCCACATCGACCAC
>JBFHEW010000079.1:0-8423 GCA_041583955.1 Bacteroidia bacterium
GCGTCATTTCCGGCACATTCGCCACTGCTGATCGATTCGAAAGAACCCGCA
The DNA here is from genome assembly GCA_041583955.1 of Bacteroidia bacterium. Taxonomy (GTDB): domain Bacteria; phylum Bacteroidota; class Bacteroidia; order UBA10329; family UBA10329; genus UBA10329. The sequence continues at coordinate 52 of JBFHEW010000079.1, forward strand.
GTTTCAATCCAATTGATGGTGCCATCTTCAGCGCCTTCATTCGTCAAAAGATTGGCCGTTAAAGCAGAAGTGGTTGTTTGGAACATCACAGCATCGGACCACTCGCTCCACGCCAGACTCTTATCGCGGTAGCGTACTTGCCAGTAATAAGTTGTGTTCTCAGATAATCCGGTCACTTCCTGGTCGACCATGTTATTTCCCGCCATCAGATCCACATCGAAGTACCAATTCTCATGCTGATACCATTCATCGTAAATGATATTGTTGAAGTTGGCATCGGTAGCTATTCGCCATTGCGTAGCGCCATGTTCATCTCCTTCTGGGTCGTTGAATTCGCTTCCCAAGAAAACGATGCAATCTGGTGCTAATGTTTCTCCTTGTCCTGGGAAAATCCCCGTTGGCGTGGTGGATGCCGGATTGTTGAATTTCACCAGAAGTGTGTCTTTCAAAACGTTGGTCAGCAGACCATCCTCATAGCTTCCATGGCTCAGGCGCTTCAATAGGAATTGTGGATCGGCCCCTGCCTGTATTTCCATGATCACGTAGCCGAAATCATCATCGCTACGCGAATATTCTTCGTAATCCTGCTGTGCGAATTCGCCCCAATTATCGATGGCACCTCCTGCGCTGGCCACATTCACCATCACGTGGTTGTGTTCCTTGCTCTGTCCGCGCGAGTAACCGTGCGTATGACCGAAGAAATGCACGCTTGGCTTGCCAGATGAAGTGGAGAAATTCTCCAATAGTGTGATCACATCTCCTGTGTAATTCGTGTTGCCGGCAATCCAAAGTTCGCTTTCGTATGGATGATGGAGCTGAGCGAATACGAAGTCGATATCCGCATCAGCGGCAGCATCGTCCAAGACGCCTTGCAGCCAATCCAATTGCGCCTGTACGCGGTAGCCACTGTTCGACTCCAATCCGATCAAACGTACGTTCGAATAATCCTTGTACCACCAATGTTCCGGGTAGCCGCTGGTCATGGTGCCGTTCATCGGCAGGTTGAAATACTTAAAGAAGTAGGGCGTGTTGCCTTCGTGGTTGCCCGGAACAGGGTAGAGTGGAACGTAAGGCAACAGATTTTCGGCTGGGGCGAAAAAGGTGCTTGCCCAAGACGAATAAACACTGCCGGTCTGCACAAGATCGCCCGGTACAATGAAATACCCCAAATGCTCGGCAAGATCGCTGCCGTATTCCTGCTGTATGTAAGGAATCAGGTTGTCGTCAATAATGTCGTTGAATACCGAAGGGTGCAGCCAATCCTGCTGCATATCGCTCATGGCAACAATATTGAACGATGCTTCGGATGATTTGAGTGGAGGCGTAATAAAATGGTAGACATCACTCTCTAAGCTCCCCGTTACCGCCTTGTAATAGTATTTGGTAGCGGCTTGAAGGCCTGTCAGTTCTACGTCATGAACGTATGAAGAACCAGATCCTGTGAAAGCAGTTCCAATACCTGAAGTTCCCAATGACGTGGTCGTTCCGTATTCAACTGCAGATGAATTATCTGAACTGGTTTCCCACATGATGTGGATGGAAGTTGGCTCCGCATTTTGCAGGTACGGTTTTACAACCATGTTCTGTGCTGAAGTGAAAAGTGCGGCCAGCGAAAGAACGAGAGATAGAAAAGAACGCATCAAGTTTGATTTTGTCCAAAGTTAACCGAATGTTGAGACGGCTGCTTTGTGACAGAGAACTATATTCGTCTCCCAAAATTGGATCATGCGGAAAAAGATACTCTTACTTGGAAGTGGTGAATTGGGCAAGGAACTGGTGATTGCGCTTCAGCGATATGGCCAATATGTGATTGCGGTGGATAGTTACGCGGGTGCACCAGCCATGCAAGTGGCCCACGAGTTTGAGGTTATCAACATGTTGGATGGAGCGGCTTTGGACGCATTGGTCGAGAAGCATCAGCCCGATCTGGTGGTTCCCGAAATTGAAGCCATCCGAACCGAGCGTTTTTATGATTACGAGAAGCAAGGAATTCAGGTGGTTCCTAGTGCGAAAGCGGCCAATTTCACCATGAACCGGAAAGCCATCCGAGATTTGGCAGCCAAGGAATTAGGTTTGAAAACGGCCAATTACCGTTACGCGACTTCTGCTGATGAGTTGAAAGCTGCTGTGGAAGAAGTTGGTATTCCGTGCGTGGTGAAGCCGTTGATGTCGTCTTCTGGTAAAGGACAGTCTTCGATAAAAAGTGAAGATGAGATTCTGAAAGCTTGGGAGTATGCCGTTTCTGGTTCGAGAGGCGACCTGGTGGAAGTGATCGTGGAAGAATTCATTCCGTTTGAATCGGAAATTACGCTTTTGACGGTTACACAAAAGAACGGACCGACACTTTTCTGTCCCGCCATTGGCCACCGACAAGAGAGAGGAGATTATCAGGAAAGCTGGCAGCCGGCAGCATTGAGTGATGCAGCAATGAAAACTGCGCAAAACATGGCCGATAAAGTAACAGCCGCCTTAACGGGTGCAGGTATTTGGGGCGTTGAGTTCTTCATTTCGGGCGATACGGTTTGGTTTTCAGAACTGTCTCCGCGTCCGCATGATACGGGGATGGTAACGCTGATCGGTTCGCAGAATTTCTCTGAGTTTGAATTGCATGCAAGAGCCATTCTAGGATTACCGATTACAGAGATCACGTTAGAAAGAGTAGCGGCAAGTGCCGTTGTGTTGGCCGATTTCGAGAGTTCTGATTATCCGATCATTTCAGGTTTGGAAGAAGCTGCGGCATTTCCTCAATCGGATTTCCGTGTATTCGGGAAACCTTCAACAAGAAAGTATCGGAGAATGGCCGTTGGTTTGGCTTATGAAGATTTGAAAGGAAGTACCGATTCAGTCCGAAAGACAGCCAAGAAAGTGGCTGATTCAATCAAGGTTTCCAAGTCTTAGAAAACATCCCAATCGCCTAGTGTGAGCAGCCAATTCTGCTCACGGAGCAGCGGTTTTTCGTCCAAGCTACTCGCACTTCTTGCCAGTAGGTTCAACACGCGTGGGTTGATCTTCTCAGGAATCTGGTAAAACCCGATTTTCTTCAAAGAGGCTAGGGAAGGAGCTATTCCAGAAATAAACAGCAGATTGAATTTGGTTCTGGTCAGATCGGGTTGCCTACGCACCTGATCGATGAGATGCAGTAGCGAGTTTTCTTTTCCGCTGACGAAGGCAAGATCCATGATAAGCAAGGCCGGATTTTCAAGCATTTCATCCTCTTTCAGAACAACCACTGCGGTCAGGTGGCTGCCCTCCCGAATTCCAAGAATGTGATGATTCCCACGGGCAGATTTCAGATAGCGCCAATCCAACCACGCCTTGTCGCGCAGCAAATGATTCCGAAAACTCTTTGAGTATTCCGCAAATACGGCTTCAACTTCATCTGTGATTTCGGTGATGCGCTCGATCTTCGCACCTTCTATTCGGATGGTTTTCGAGAACAGATTCACTAAACCATCAGCAAACCAACCAGCAACTTTTTCCAACCCGAGAAGCTTTACCTTACTACCTATGATGCCACCCGAATTCACTGGTCTCAAATACGTTGGAACCGCACAAACCGTGGAGAATTTATTGTACTTCAAGAACGTCCGAATGCTCTTGTCGTTCGGAAATGTGTAGATGAGCGCAATCTCCGACCGGTTCAGGTCTTCGTTTGCAAACTCTGCCAGCCTTCTGAAGAGACCAACACCACGGTAATTCGGATTTACGGCCACATCCTGAATGTTTCCGATCGATTTCTCATCACCATTCACCATGAAACGGTACACCGGAACATGGTAATACCCTATGATCTTATGACCATCCCAAGCGGCATATACGAAGCTCTTTCCGGTCGGCAACTGCTTGTATTGCCAATCCCAGTATGTTTGATTGTAGATTTCAACGTTGTGGGCGCCTACTTCCGTAAGGATGTTGCGTATTTCCTGAAGAAGCTGTGCTTGCTGTTCGGGCTCAATCCTTGAGAATCTCAATGCTGTACTCATTCAGCGCTTTTTCTGCTTTGTATTTTTTTACCACGTTACTTACCGTATCAAACTCGAACTGTTCCAATAGTTTATCGGTGAACGGTATCGTTTTGCTTAACCGTGTGTAATGAGTGATCTTGGCCTTGCGTTCCATTTCTACCACAGGGTGATGCGGGTCGTATTCCCAAGGGTGGATGTAGAACATGTTCACTTTCCCTTCGCTGGTGCGTTGCTTGAGGCCGTTGCTTGTGAGCATGTATGGAAACAGTCGGAAGTACGCCCCGCCAATACCAAGGTTCTTGGTAAGTAGTTTGAATGTGGAAACCGGGAATTCGATAAGGCCGTTCTCCTTGATGGTGAATATCTCATCGGGAGTGGTGGATATGCCGTAACGCCACGTTTTTACCGGAGAAATGGAGCAGTCAATGGTGTAGCCTTCTTCTTTCAGAATATCCAATGCCCAAAGACTTTTGTTGGTCACGGAAAAGAACGGGGCCCTGAATGCGATGACAGGTGTGCCGGAAATGTCTTCCAGGATCTTCTTGGTTCTGCTTATCTCATCGCGGAACGCGTCTGGGCTAAGGTCGTAGACTTTTTCGTGCGAATATCCGTGCGAAGCCATCTCGTGTCCGGCTGCTGTTATTTCCTTGATGAGTTCGGGATATTTCTCCCCGATCCAACCCAAGGTGAAGAAAGTGGCTTTGGTGTTGTGCTTGGCCAACAGTTCGAGCAACGGATCCACTCCTTTTCTGATCCTATCGGTATGCTTGCTCCAGGAATCGAACGGAAGTTCAATCCCTTGATACCAATCTTCTAAGTCTACACTGAATGCATTCATCTGTGCAAGGTAGTGAGCGAATCGGCTATCTAGCAAATCGGCTGTGCGAACTGCGCATCGTTCTGCAAGCAGCGGTCAGTATCAACTCCGCTTAACGGTTACATGAATACAGTTGCCTTCTGGGCAGAGAAGGATCTTGCCTTGCTTCTGAAAATCCTTCAGAACAGCTTCAAAGGCATGGCGGGCCGTATGGCAGTTTTCTGCTCCTTCTATCTTCCAGATGTCAAACGATGCCCCGTACGAATGTGCCGATTCCTTTCTGGTGGCATTACGACCATGTGCCGATTTCAGCAGCTTTTTCTGTTGCTCTGCAGTTCGGCTAAGCGAACTGATGTGGAACACGCTACCCTCGGCACTCGTTCCTTTCACCTTTTCTGAATACGCCATTCCCATTTGAACCAGAACCAGATACGCCTGTCGGTTGAGGTAGGCATGGCTATGGGTGAGTTTGTGGCGATCAATGACGAATCCGTCTGCATCATCCACTTCAACAATGGATGGTAGGCCGTGAATTCGGTCTTCGGTAAGCAGGATCCCACCATTCAGCTTTTTGGCCTGCTCGCGATGCAGGTCGTAATGGTTGCGTTTGAACTTGATGGAATGATTTGTACAGCTACACAGTTCGCGTGGTTTTACCGGTTGCTGTTCTGATTCCGGTATGGTTTCTACCACCTCAGTGCCTTCATCCACCTCATCAAAGGTGAAATAGGCGAACGCATACGTGCCTGCCTTGTAGATGGCGAATACCGAGAACAGCACGATCAACGAAAGGACGGAGTAAACCAACGTCTTTCTGAACAAACGGGTGCGGGTAACGCGTGCCAGCTTACTGTTCGATGCCTTTTTCTTCCTCTTTCCTGTCATCTATCCCTGCACGCGTAATCGGAATCCGACTCCATGAACATTCTCAATACTGATGGTTTCGTCTGCTCTGAGGTACTTACGCAGTTTCGAAATGAATACATCCAGACTTCGGCCGGTGAAATAGTCTGTGCTGCCCCACACGGTGCTGAGTATGAGTTCGCGTTTTACCGTTTCGTTCTTGTTCTGGCAAAAAAGCTTCAGTACATCAGCTTCTTTCTGGGTAAGGTGTCGTTCGCTCCCCTCCATTGATAATGTGAGGTTGCTCGGATCGAACGTGAACATGCCAATGTTGTATTCATTCCTTGGTTCGGATACCGGGCTGTTGGAGTAGCATCTGCTCAGTACGGCTTTCACCCTTAATAGGAACTCCTGGTTGCTGAATGGCTTCGTGATGTAATCGTCTGCACCTGCCTTGAAGCCGCGTACCCGATCTGCTTCCATGCCTCTGGCCGTTAGGAATATGATTGGAGAAAGCGGATTCTGCGCTTTCAGTTCCTCTCCCAGGGTGTAGCCATCCTTTTTAGGTAGCATGATGTCTAAAATGCAGAGATGCGGTTGAAAATCAGAGAAGGCTTTCAGGCCCAATTCACCGTCTGTAGCCCAGAAAACAGAATAACCTTCCATTTCCAGCAGATCGTTCACTACAAAACCAAGGTTCTTGTCATCTTCTACCAACAGGATCCTGTATGTCGATGTGTTGTTCATTTCAGATAAGGAAGAAAAATATTGAACGTGCTGCCGTTCTTATCGCTCTGCACACTTACCGTTCCGTGGTGTGCTTCCACCAACGATTTCACGTAGTAGAGCCCGAGTCCGAATCCTTTCACATTATGGATGTTCCCGGTAGGAACACGATAGAATTTTTCAAAGACCTGCTTCTTCTGAACAGGACCGATTCCAATGCCATTGTCGTTCACAGAAATGATGATGCCCTTTTGCGCATTGGTTGTCGATACGATGATCTTCGGTTGCTCAGCACAATATTTGATCGCGTTATCGAGCAGGTTTCTGATGATGTTGGAGAAATGCAACTCATCAACTTTCATTATTGGTTCCGTGGCTCGGAAGTCGAATTCAAGCGTTCCGTTACGCTCATCCAATAGTATCTGCACGCTCGTTGTCGCTTTCCGTATCAACTGATGAATATCGCACTGCACGAGATTGAGGTCGATCTCGTTCGTATCGAATTGCGCCATCTGAAGCACTTTCTCCACCTGTAGTTTCAGTCGGGAGCTTTCATCCGTGATCATCTGGTAGTAAAGGTTTCTTTTTTCGGGATCGTTATCCAAACTACCCGAACGGAGCAACTCGGCAGAGGCCGATATGGTTGAAATGGGCGTTTTGAACTCGTGCGTCATATTGTTGATGAAGTCATTCTTTATTTCCGAAAGCCTTTTCTGTTTCAGAATGACCCATAGCGTGTACGAGAAAAATACGATCACCACGAGAAGCATTCCCGAACTGAACAGCCAAATGCTCATCTGGCTCACCAGATAGCTGTCCTTGTCTGGGAAATAAATGGCGAAATAATGACTGTCCCGGTCCCATTTCGGAATCACGGGGCGCTTTGAGATAAGCGTGGGTTCTTCTGATAGGGTCACCATTCCACCATAGACCAGGCTATCGGTGAAGCAATCGTAAATACTGTATTCAAAATTGGTTTTAAGATTCCTGCTTCGGAATTCAGCGTCCAGCAGACTTTCGAGCAAGTAGGGGTGGAGCGTATCGTTGGTGCTCACAATGAAATAGTTGGAGGCCAACTGCCTTACAGGAGGAACGTCAGACGAATCCTTGTTCAAGAGCATGATCTCCTGCGCCACCGAACGCAACGCGATGTTCACTCTGTCATTGAACTCCCTGTCTCTCAGGTCAAAGGCCTTTTCCATCCAGAAAAGCTGCGTGGCAAACAATCCCACAATGGAAACGGTTGCTAGTGCGATTACGATACGGATGGTTCGTCTGGTCATGAATTGCGAAAGTAATCACTGTTCAAAGTCGTAGAAAACCAACCTGCTGAATTTATGGCCTTTACCATTTTGGCACGGCTGTTGGAAATACCACACCAAACCTTTAAAAAACAGAACAATGAAAAAGTCAATTCTAGTGCTCGCTCTGTCCATCTCAGCAGCCACCGTTTTTGCTCAGGACGCTTCAAACCAAGTTCAGAAAGCCGAATCTCAAGCAGTCGCACCAAAAGGAAAACTGATGCATAAACTGAAGGTTAATGAGGCACAGAACGACAACCGTGCATCCATGTCCGGTAAGGAGAAATTGGAAGTGCGGAAAGAAACAGTGGCCAACCCGGCCCTCATGAAAACCGCTGCAGAACCAAAGGCAGTGATCCGGGAGGACAAATGAGCCTGACAACCAAGCGAAGAAAAAAGCGGTTCCAAGTAACACTGGAACCGCTTTTCGTTTGTTCAATCCGTAAGTAGAACCTCTGCCTTGGTGGTCTGGTATCTGCCGGTTATGGTACCACCACGGGTGGTCTGTTCCGTCAATGCCGGAGAATAGCGTAAGTTCAAGAACAACTGAACCATGCCCGAATCGATCTGACTCAGTCTTACAGAATCGATGGTGATGGTGGTTGCACCCACCGTGTCAATAGAAAAATTGCGTGTGTCAGTATTACCAGGTCCATCAATGGTGAGGGTTACGCTCTCGCTTGAATCGAGTGGCGAACCGTTCCAATTGAAGTACGTTAC
>JBFHEW010000080.1:0-8384 GCA_041583955.1 Bacteroidia bacterium
ATGCTTTTGAATTCGACTCCCGGTGTTTATGCCACCCAGCAAGGTGGCGGGGCCGGAGATGCGAGGGTGACCATCCGTGGATTCTCGCAACGGAACATCTCTGTTCAGATCGATGGGGTTCCTATGAACGACATGGAGAACGGTTGGGTCTACTGGAGCAATTGGTTCGGGCTTGATGGCGTAACGCAACGCATTCAGGTGCAGCGAGGATTGGGCGCCAGTAAGTTGGCCATTCCTGCTGTTGGAGGTAGTATGAATATTCTAACGGCCGGTATCAGTTCCAGACAGTCGACCGAAATCGAGATGACCGTTGGTAATAATAACCTTATCCGAACCAATATCAGCTACAATTCGGGTCGGTTGGCAAACGGATGGGGAGTTACGGCAGCATTCGCCTACGACCATCAGGACGGATGGGTTGAAGCAACCTATGCAAGCAGGTTCTTCTATTTCCTGAAGCTTCAAAAGCAGATAAAGAACCACACGATCAGTCTTTCCGGGATGGGGGCGCCCCAGAATCGAGGCACACGGAGTTTTCAGCAGCCTATCCATATGTATGATAGGGCATACGCAGAAAGGGTGGGAGTGGACCTCGATCATCAGTCGGTAACCAGTGGATTGCCCGGTAACTACGGCAGACGCTACAACCAACAGTGGGGAAACATAATTAGAGATAGGAATGACCCGAACGCACAATTCGAACAGCAGAGCGTGGCTGAGAATTTCTATCACAAACCCATCATCAACCTGAAGCATTTTTGGGCCAAGGATAAATGGGCGGTCTCGAATATCGTTTACGGATCGTTCGGTATGGGTGGTGGCACCCGGCTACGGGGAAACACCATCTATGATCAGTACGGCCACCTTTCGTTGGACCGATTATATGACGAGAATGTGACAGGAACCGCCTTCGTTCCGGCCTACGATACCACGTTCGTCAACGATACGAGCCAATACAAATCGAAGAACTACATACAGGCCAATATGAACAACCATTATTGGTATGGCCTCATTTCAACCATCAATCATCGTTTCAACGATACATGGGAAATGTCTGTGGGAGTGGATTTCCGGTCATATTGGGTTGAGCGTTTCAGCACCCCGTACGACCTGATGGGAGGAGATTACGTGACCATTTTCCCAACCACCGCCCAGAATACGCTCTTCAACCCTAATGATGTGGTTAAAAGAGAAGGCGATGTGGCCGGGTATCGCGCCAATACATCGGTCTACACCGGTGGTGTCTTCGGTCAGGTCGAGTACAAGAAGAACAAGTTCTCTGGATTTGCCAGCATATCAGGAGGGCACAATTCCTACATCAGAAAAGACCAGTACCGCAAACGCGATCTGGTCCTTGCCGACACCACCATGCGGCAGGTGCTGGGTATAAACGATACCATCACCTATAACGGTGAGCAGTATACGGCCAATAGCAAGGAGGCAAAGACCGCCACTACCGATTGGGTTCATTTCTGGGGAGCCACAGCCAAGTTGGGAGTCAATTACAACATTACCGATCACATGAATGTGTTTGTGAATGGGGGATTGTTCTATCGGCCACCCACGATCTCTGATGTGTATTCTGGTACATCGTTCAATTTTGTGCAAGGAGTGAAAAGCGAAGTTGTTTGGGGAGTGGAGTTGGGCTATTCTTTGAGCTACCCGCGGTGGGCAGCCAACCTCAATGCCTACAATACCACGTGGGAAAACAGACCTATCACAACAAGCGTCACCATTGGCGGAACACCGACCACCATATCGCTTCCGAATATAGGTTCTGTTCATAGAGGGGTTGAGTTGGATGCCGTTTACAAGACACCATGGTTCTTCGATATAGAAGGACTTGTTTCATACGGAGATTGGCGATGGAAAGGAAGAACACTGGCCTACTACTATCAAGAAGGAAGCGATGTTCCGATCGATAGTGTAGATGTGGATGCAGATGGCGTGCATGTGGGCGATGCAGCACAGTTTCAATTGGCCGGAAGCATCAAGATCAAGCCTGTGAAAGGGGTGTACGTGAAGGCACAGTTCACTTATTTCGATAATTACTTTGCTGATTTCAACCCGCTGGACCTACAGGGAGAGAACAGAGGCCGCGAGTCTTGGAAGATCCCGGCCTACTACCTGATGGACATTCATGCAGGCTGGACCATCAAACTCAAAAAAATGGACGTCAGCCTAAGAGCATCCGTGCTAAATGTGCTCGACCACGTATATGTGTCTGACGCCACAAACAACGCAACCAGTTCGCAGACATTCGATGCTACTGGCGCACAGGTATTCATGGGACAAGGCCGAAGATGGACCGCGACCGTAGGAGTTAAATTCTGATAACAATTCAATGAAAACGATAACAACAATGATGACCGCCATGCTTGCCGCATCGGTGGTTTTTGGTCAAACAACCCTACCGGCATCGTGGAATTTTGACGATCCGACCCCCATCGGCTGGACCGAAAGTCTGGATCAGTTCGTGAATGGCACACGTTACACCAACGGACTGGTAGGCGCAGCCTGCAAACTTGACGCGGACGATGAATACGTGATGGTGCATTTCAGTGATGTGTGCGGTGGTGTTACTTACCACATCAAAGGACAAGGAACGGCTGTCAACGATGTGTTCTCAATACAGGAATCAGCCAATGGCACCACCTGGACAAACATGCGCGTGCTGAACCAATCAGACCTTACGGCAGTAGGCTCGAGCTTCGGCAGTTTCACAGATGTTCCTCAGGGCACTAGCCGCTACATCCGTTGGTATTTTACCGAGAAACAGAGCGGCAGGAACGTGGCGCTTGACGAGATTTCGTTGATCGCTCAGGTTCCTACCAATGCGCAGGAGATCGGAGTGAGACGAGGTACCGATCAGATCGTGAACAATGGCACGTTGGTGGTTGGAAATCAGCCTAACGTAACCATCAATATCGATAACGTGAACCTCGCTGGAGGCGCACCACTGCTTATCAGCAACATCCAGTTGAGTGGGCAACATGCATCTGATTTCAGTCTGGGGGCTGTGCCTACCAGCGTTGCAGCGGCATCAACCGAGCAGTTTCAACTGAATTTTACAGCTGGAGCTTCGGGCTCGCGGTTTGCCACGTTGACCATCACCAACAACGATGCGAACGGTGACGAAACCACGTTCGTTATAAATCTTTATGGTATCGGAGGAAATTTCGCCACCGAGCCAACGGCAGCTCCTGTCAATATGACCTTCAGCAACGTCACTACCTACGGTTACACCGTAAATTTCAGCAACGCCTCGATGGTGCCTGAGAATTACATCGTAGTACGAAGCATAGGTGCTCAACCTACAGGTGTTCCTGCCGATGGTTCAACCTATGTGAAAGGAGATTATATCAACGCCACCACGCAAGTGGTTCATGTTGGACCAGCAGGTACTTTCAAACCTACATACAATGTGGCAGGCACAAGTTATTTCTTCACGGCATACTCCTTCAATGGCCCCGCAGGTTACGAGAATTACTACACAGCAGCATCGCTGAGCAACTCGGTGACCACTCCGCCAACCATGATGGGTAATTACTACGCTGGCATCAACCCTAATGCTACCAGTTTCTTGACGGACCTACAGACGCGCATAAGCCAGAACTACGATCAGACCTTCTACGGAAGCTATGCGCCTATCATGATAGACAAGTTTGCCCACCGAGACACCACTGCCGGACAGAAAGTGCTTACATGCGTTTACTCAGGGTTTCAATACCTGTACACAGGAGCGTTCTTCTATGATGTAATGAGCCGTGAACATACGTGGCCCCATAGCTGGATGCCAGCATTCCCGAGCGAAGATGGCCTCGAGTACTCAGACCTGCACAACCTTTTTCCGACCCACCAGGATAATGCGAATGCTGTAAGAAGCAACAGGCCGCTTGGCGAGGTTGTGTCTTCTGCAAGCACATTCCTGCAAGCTTCTTACGGAGATGATGTCAATGGCAATCGGGTTTATGAGCCACGCGATCAGCACAAAGGAGATGCTGCACGTGCCATCTTCTATATGGCCACAAAATGGAACGGAACTGCCGGAACCTGGGAGTTGCCGAACCCGATCGATTTCATTGTACAGTACGGTCAGGACCAGGATGTATTGAAGCAATGGCACTGGCAGGATCCACCGGATGCGTGGGAAATTGCCCGTAACGACTTCATTCAGAGCGAACAAGGCAACCGTAATCCGTTCGTTGATAGTGTGAACTGGGTGTGCTACATCGATTTCGAGACGCTGACGTACATCGGAGAGCAATCTGCACCATGCACGACCACCCCTGATGGAGTTGAAGAGCAATTGCAGGGGAATTTCTCCGTGTGGCCGAATCCGTCAAACGGTTTGGTGACATTGAGTTTGGATCTGTTGGACGCTCAGCGATTGACCATAGAGGTAATGGACGTAACCGGACGTAAGGTTGCTACACGCGCAAGCAATTTCAATGCTGGTAGCTCCAAGGAAAACTTCGATCTATCCCGCTTGGATGCAGGTGTTTACCACTTGGTTCTGAGAGGCGAGAAAGGAAGCGCTGCTCTGAAAGTGGTATTGCAGTAGATCGTCAGGAAAAGAAGTCTGAAAAAGGCCGTTGCTCGTTGGGGTAGCGGCCTTTTCCGTTTCAATCAATGAAATCCTTTACCGCGCTTACAAAACCTTCGGGGTCCTGTGCGTGCACCCAATGTCCTGTTTTCAGATCCTTGAATGTGGCGTTCGGAAAGAACGTAAGAATGTCTGGTTTGTCATCCTCCAGAACGTACTTGGATTGTGTTCCATACAGGAAAAGCGTATCGGTGTTGGCTCCGCTCTGCAACGGCAGCCCCATCTCTTCAATATCCTCTGCCAATACGTCAAGATTGAAGCGCCACGCGTAGGTTGCGGAGCCGTCTGCCTCCTTTTTACGGTAGATGTTCTTCAGAAGGAATTGAATGGTGCTTTCGTCCTCGTCAAGCAGATGACGTAGATTTTCCTCTGCCTCGCTACGCGATGAAATGGCTGCCAGGTCCAGCGCCTGCATGGCACGGATGATGAGATCGTGATGAACAGGGTAACCTTTCACACCCATGTCTACAATGATCAGCTTTTTCAAAAGCTCCGGGTGTTGGGCAGCGAATCTCATGGCTGTTTTTCCGCCCATCGAATGACCTATAAGGATCACATCTTTCAGGTCGTGCTCCTGGAAGAAACCGTACAGGTCATCGGCCATTTCCTCGTAGGTGTGCGTATCTGTATGAGGCGATTGCCCATGGTTACGTTGGTCAACCAGATAGACCTGATGCTTGTCGGTGAAGGCTTTTGCCAATGAGAACCAATTGTCCAACGAACCGAACAGCCCATGCAGGATCACCATTGGGCTCCCTTCTCCGTACTCTTTGAAATTCAGCTTCACCGCAGACAGTTCTTATACATTTTCACCGTATTGCTCATGCCGAAGTAGAGTGCATCGGAAATGAGTGCATGTCCAATGGAAACCTCCAAGAGGTTCGGAATGTTCTGATGGAAATAAGCGAGGTTCTCCAAACTCAGGTCGTGTCCCGCATTGATCCCTAGCCCCATTTCTGCCGCAACTTCAGCTGCTTTTACAAACGGACCGATGGCCACCTGCTTGTCAACTGGGTAACCCACTGCATAGCTTTCGGTGTACAACTCTATCCGATCGGTTCCGGTGACTTTGGCGGCACGTATCATCCGCTCGTCCGTCTCAATGAAGATGGAAGTGCGGATACCGGCTTTTTTCAGGTCGGTGATCACCTTCTTGAGGAAGGAAGCATGCTGTACAGTGTCCCATCCGGCATTTGACGTAAGAACCCCCGGAGGGTCGGGTACCAATGTCACTTGCTCGGGTTTCACATCAAGCACCATCTCCATGAAATTCTGGTTCGGATAACCTTCAATATTGAATTCAGTATGAACAGCGGGTTTCAGATCATACACATCCTGATAACGGATATGCCTTTCGTCAGGGCGAGGGTGAATGGTGATACCATCTGCACCGAACTGTTGTGCCTTAATGGCAGCCTCCACCACACTTGGCCTTTCGCCACCACGGCTGTTACGCAGGGTTGCGATCTTATTTATGTTCACACTCAGTTTGGTCTGATTCATGTACTATGATGGTTGAAAGTGGGTCAAAATTAGGGTTCATTGCATAACCTCAGGGGCTCAAACTTTTACAGGGATAACAAAAGCACTGCAGTTTACGTTTACTTTGCACACCGAATAAGAAAATGTTAGCCAGAGAACTCATATCTAAAGTTGTACCGCCACTCAGACCAGATGACGAGGTGGCGCGCGCTTTGGCGTGGATGGACGAGTTCAAAGTCTCCCATCTTCCTGTTGTTGACGGGCTTCAGTACCTTGGACTGATAAGCGAAGACAACATTCTCGATGGGGAGAAGGACGACACGGTCATCGCATCAAGGGAAGTACTCAGCCCGGCATCTGTGCTGGAGTCTGAACACATTTACTACGTGATAAGGAAACTTGCCGCAACAGACCTATCGGTTGTTGCCGTGGTGGATGCAGAAGGGAAATACCTTGGCTGTATCACGCTTTCTGATCTTGTGACCAAGTTTGAAGAATTGGCGGTCATCAATCAACCGGGCGGGATCATTGTACTCAGTCTCAATAAAAAGGACTACTCGCTCGCACAAGTGGCACACGTGGTAGAATCGAACAACGCCAAGATCCTGAGCAGCTACGTTTTCGAACGGCCGGAAACGGGAATGCTGGAACTTACATTGAAGGTGAACAGAGAGCAGGTAGGATCTATCGTTCAAAGTCTTGAGCGTTACGACTATCAAGTGATTGCGTATTTCCAAGAAAGTGCACATCTTGAGGACCTCAAAGGCCGCTACGATGAATTGATGCGGTACATCAATATTTAGTGGCTGACTCTT
Organism: Bacteroidia bacterium; assembly: GCA_041583955.1. GTDB lineage: Bacteria > Bacteroidota > Bacteroidia > UBA10329 > UBA10329 > UBA10329. The sequence continues at coordinate 6,904 of JBFHEW010000080.1, forward strand.
ACATCCGTTTTCTCTTTTTTCCGTTTCTGCTTCTTTCTTTCTTGGCGCAAGCTCAGGATGATGTGACCATCGCTTCACTCACTTTCGAAGGAAACAAGATAACGCGCGAGCGGATCCTCTTGCGTGAAATGACCATTCGAGCCGGACAGACGGTTCCCCGGGATCAACTCGAATATCATATCGAAAGGTCGAAGGGGAATGTCTGGAATCTGCAGCTTTTCAACTTCGTGGAAATAGATACCTGTTGGTTCGCTCATGACGAGGTCGATATTGTGGTGCGGGTAACAGAGAGATGGTATGTTTGGCCAATACCGTTCGTTGAGTTTGCAGATAGGAACCTGAGCGAATGGTGGGAAACCAAACGTTGGGACCGATTGGATTACGGAACCTTGGTGCGCTGGAGCAACTTCAGAGGAAGACGCGAAGAATTGACCCTCCATCTGCGCTTCGGCTACAATAACCAATACGAACTCAGATACGAGATCCCATACCTCGATCATGCTCAGAAATGGGGAATTGAGTTTCAGGGAGGATACAGACAAGGACACGAAGTGGCCTATGCAACCTTGGACAACAAGCGTGTCTTCTATAAGGACTCTGACCGCTACATCAGAAAGGAATCTTTCGGCACCATTACACCGCGGTGGCGTCCGAATCTCTATAACGTGCACAGGTTGGAGATCGGGTTCACCCATTTCTGGATTCTTGATTCGGTGGCACTCCTCCAACCCGAATATTTTGGTGCAGGGGAGAATCTGGTCAAATATTTTTCGCTTGAATATGAAGTTCAGCGGGACGTTACCGATTACACGGACTACCCTTTGAAGGGCTACAGGTTTGAACTCCGACTCAGGAAGGACGGATTCCGCATACTGGACAGCCCGATTGACATATGGTCGCTCGAGGTTGAGTTTGCCAAGTACTGGCAACTGCACAAGCGTTGGTATTTCTCGCACGGGCAGAAGATCAAAGTATCATCCACCAATGGTCAGGCATTCTCGCTTCAGCGAGGGCTTGGGTATGAACGCGATTTTGTAAGAGGTTACGAGCAGTACGTGATAGATGGGCAGCACTACGGACTCTTGAAGACCGCTCTGAAATGGGCCATACTTCCATTCAGGAAAGTGAAGCTCAATTTCCTGAAATCCAGCAAGTTCAACACATTGCCTTTGGCATTCTACGCCAACCTCAATTTCGACATGGGATATGTTATTGATAATCAGTTCAGCAAGGGCAATCCGCTGGCAGGAACCCTGCTTTTCGGTGGAGGTCTTGGAATAGACGTGGTTACCTTCTACGATATTTCGTGGCGTGCGGAATACTCCGTCAACAAGAACCTTGAACACGGGTTTTTCTTACATTTCACCAAGCACATTTAACCCATGCGGATAGCTGTACACGGAAGATTGCGATTTGAAACAGATAGGTCCAAACTGGAAACTGTTCTGAAACTGTTGGATCACAAGTTCGAATCTGTTTCC
>JBFHEW010000081.1:0-8266 GCA_041583955.1 Bacteroidia bacterium
AATTCAAGAATCCCTTGAACAACACCTTAGAAAAAGTATTCGTGGTGTGGATGTGGTACGGGAATATAATATCGGTGCATCCAAACCTGTTGATGTGCGAGTTTATTGGAGAGAGGCTAATCGTCAAGCATTGATTGAAGTTAAATGGCTCGGTAAAGGCAGGAAGCCAGATGGCAGCCTGACATCCATGTACTCAGATGCTAGAGCTAACGAAGGGGCTCTGCAAATTAAAGAGTACTTAGACAAGGCTGAACAAGACACGCCTCGAAGCATAAGTCGGGGATACTTGGTTGTGGTCGATGGAAGAAGGTATCGGACAAACCGTGGTATGGTGACAATTACCAGAGAGCGAGGAATGTACTATCGCGCAAAGGGGATAACTTATGAGGCCAACAGAGAGTACCATTTGACCATGAAAAATTACGAAAAGCCTTTAAGGTTTTTCGCAGAGCCAATATGCACTGATTGAAATGTTAAACGAGCATTTTGGCTTAAGAGGAATGGGGACGTCCAATGCAGGTCAGACTGTTGGACTTCCTAGACACCGATGGTACTATTATAAGGAAGGATTTTCACCGGATTTGGTGAAAGCAGCAATTAATGAGTACGGGCTGAGGAAAGGAGGCCTCCTTCTGGATCCGTTTAATGGTAGTGGTACGGTTACTCTAGCGGCAGCTAGAGAGGGTATTCAATCCATCGGTTTTGAGGTTAACCCATTCACAAACTTCATTGCAAAGACTAAGACTAAGAACGCGCGCAAATCTTTGTTTGATGATGAGGCTAGCAAACTGATTGAGGTTTGCTCAAAGGCGGCAACGGTATCATCTAAACTTGAGGGGTTTTCCACTTTTTCAGAACGGGACGGACTTCACAAGTGGTTATTCAATGTAGAGGTTCTAAGAGCTTATAATGCAGGCCTTGACCTTCACAGAGGAAGCAGGTCAAACATTAGCGCACTGCTTCAATTGGCACTAATAAGGGCGGCAATGGAAAATTGTAATGCCAAGAAAGATGGTAAATGTCTCCGATACAAAAACCATTGGCAAGACTTAGGTTATTCGAAAGCTTCATTTGTGAAGTCTCTTCTAACCATTTGCACTGATATTTCAAATGACTTGGAGGATAGGGTTGAGGTCAGTTCCGACATCATTAATGGTGATTCAAGAAAGCTGATAGGACAGCTCAATGATAAATTCAGTCTTTGCGTTACATCACCACCATATCTGAACACCTTTGATTACACCGATATTTATCGACCTGAATTATTCTTGGGTGAGTTTGTGAAATCACCGCAGGAACTATACGAATTGCGTTTAAGGACCTTGAGGTCTCATGTGCAAGCAAAGTGGAAGAAGCCAAACCTGACAACTGATTATGGAGCAATTTATAAGGATGTGTTTAGTGAAATAAGCGGTAGGTCTAACGAACTGATGCACAGGGAAATTCCAAATATGATCTGTGCCTATTTCGAGGATATGGAAGGGATTCTCAGAAACCTTAAAAGCAAGGCTAAAAAAGGAGCGGCCATGTGGATGGTTGTTTCAACGTCAGCATATGCAAACGTGCACGTACCAGTAGATCTTATATTGGCAGATATTGGAAGCAGAGTTGGATGGAAGTTCAAAGAAATCGGAGTACTCCGAGAAATTTTGAAGCGCAAAACGAAATACAGTCCTGACATCGATAAGCTTCGTGAAAGCGTAGTGATTTTTGAGAATTCGTGTTAAAACCCCCTTATTTCCTGTCATAAAGTCCTCATGTTAGTCCATATTTCATTCCTGTGAGCACATACGCAATCCGCGCTTGGCGATCGTGGCATCTTCCCTTGGCATAGGAATTCACTATGAGGGCATACACACTACCTAATGGCCGTCAGAACGGGGCGCAAAAGCTTGCCTTCCTGCCAAGCTTGGGGTAACGCCCTAAAGATTGCCACGAAATTCCTTTCAGGTAATTTCTCGCAATGATGGGTTGAGATAGATCTGGCTACGCTGAACTTGGTTTCTCTGCTTCGGTGGGAATGACAGAATGGTAGGGGCGGAATGACACGGAGGTTGCTAAATTCGCGCCATGAGCGAATGGAACGGTAAGAGCCGAGGCAACGCATTGGGGTATTGGTTCTTCATCTTCTTCATGAAGAACCTCGGAATGGGTTTCACCTATGGTTTTCTGCATTTCGTGGTGCTGTATTTCTTCCTGTTCTCGTGGAGCAGCAGCAAATGGATCTACCGCTATTACCGCGATGGGTTGGGTTGTGGCGTGCTGGAAAGCATTGTGGGTATTTACAGAACCTACTACGTGTTCGGGCAGGTGATCATTGATAAGGTGGCGATGATGTCGGAGATGCGCGATAAGTTCAACCTGAAACATGATGGCACGGAGTTCATCCGTGATATGGTGGAGAAGGAGACAGGAGGCATTCTCATTTCGGGACACATGGGCAATTGGGAGATAGGTGGGCAATTGATGCGCGGCTATGGCGGAAAGGTGAATGTGGTGATGTACGATGAGGAACATCAGCAGATAAAGAAACAATTGGAGGAACACGGTGGCGAAAGGAAATTCAACGTGATTCCGATAAAGGACGACATCTCTCATGTTTTCCTCATAAGCAAGGCATTACTCAATAAGGAGCTGGTGTGCATACATGGCGACCGTTTCCGGCAAGGGATGCGCACCCTGAAGCATGATTTCCTGGGGCGCGAGGCACAGTTTCCGTACGGACCGTTTGCCATTGCCGCTAAGTTCGATGTGCCCAAGGCGTTCGTCTACGGATTCAAGACAGGGACATACGGTTACCAGTTCTACTGCACCAGGCCCATTTTCGGAAAAGTGGCCCCCGAACTTTTACTCACAAAGTATGTTGATGAAATGACCCGAAAGGTGCGGAAATATCCGAACCAGTGGTTCAATTTTTACGACTTTTGGAAAGCTTGATGAAAGAGCTCACGAACACAACAACCTTCCGGGTACGATTCAGCGAAGTGGACAGCCTTCGCATCGTATGGCATGGCAATTTTCTCAAGTACTTTGAGGATGGAAGGGATGCGTGGGCCAAGGAATTCGACTTCGATTTCACCGATGTGTACGAACAGCATGGATTGCTGATGCCGTTGGCATCAACACATCTCGATTTCAAGTATCCTTTGCGCTACAATGAGATAGGTGTGGTGGAAACAACCTTTGTCAACTCGCCAGCAGCAAAGATGATATTCCGTTTCAAGGTGTTCAACGAAGACCGCACGCAGTTGAAGGCAACGGGCGAAACGGTTCAGGTTTTCATGGATGCGGACCACGTGCTACAACTGAACACACCACCTTTCTTTGAAGCGTGGAAACAAAAAAACGGACTGGTTTGAGCGAAGTTTACATTGGAGCGAAAAGCATTCTGTGTCCTTTGGGCGATACGCCATCCAAGGTTTACGAGGCCATGCTGCATGGCGAAACCGGGTTGAAACCGGTTGATAACCCGTTCGGTATCCATACCATGAGCCACGTAGGCCTGATACCGGACCACCTCATTGTGCAGGAACACATGGACAGTCTGAAACTGACCAACATGCTGGCGGCCTGCTACGAACGTTCGGTAAGTAAGCTGCGTTTCGATGCATTTCAGGACGAAGCAGGTCTGGTCATTATCTGCACCACCAAAGGCAACATTGATAAGATCGGTCAGCCCGAGGACCCGCGTTTACCATTGGGGCGTCTGGGGCGCTTTCTGAAGCAGAGTTTCGACCTTGCAAACGACCCGATGATCATTTCCAATGCCTGCATTTCGGGCGCATTGGGCATCATTACCGCAGCACGTTTGATCCGTGCAGGAGAATACGACCACGTGCTGGTGCTCGGGGGCGATATCGTGTCGGAATTCACACTTTCCGGTTTTGCATCGTTGCATGCACTTACCGATGGTGTGTGCAAACCGTATGATAAGAACAGAGCAGGTATCAACCTAGGAGAAGCAGCCGCTGGGTTGGTGCTCTCCAACGATGAGACCATTTTCAAAGGTTCTCACAGCGAGTACATTTCTGGAGCCAGCGCCAACGATGCGAACCACATTTCGGGACCATCGCGCACGGGCGAAGGGCTGCATCGAAGCATTGAACGCACGCTGAAAGCCGCAGAAGTGGAAGCAACGGAGATCGGGTATCTCTCTGCTCACGGAACCGGAACTTCGTTCAACGATGAAATGGAAAGCATCGCATTCGGGCGTAGCGGCCTTTCCGAAACACCTGTCAACAGCCTGAAAGGTTATTTCGGGCACACGCTCGGTGCAGCAGGTGTGATTGAAACCCTGCTCGGATTGGAAGGTATGAAGCGGAAACAACTGGTCGCCTCGTTGGGATTTGAGGAAATGGGCGTTTCGCAACCCATGAACATCATTCAGGAAACCACTGCTCCCAGGTCGGAATACTTTCTCAAGACCGCATCCGGTTTCGGTGGATGCAACGCATCAGCTTTATTCAAGGTAATATGAGTCTGTTTCTGAAAACATATTGCCGCATTACGGATGGAGAAGTCCACATCAATGGCGAACTGTTCTGCCAGCACATGGACGAAGACCCGTTTCTGAGGTCGGTTTACAAGCACATCGGGCTTACGTATCCGAAGTTCTTCAAGATGGATGAACTCTCGCAATTGGGTTTCCTAGGAGCCGAAATGACCTTGATGCGCTCCGAATTGGAGAATTACGCAGACGATGAAGTGGCAGTGATCTACTCCAACCGTTCGTCAAGTCTGCAAACGGATATGCAGTATTATGAAACGCTTAAAGAAGGTATTGCCAGTCCGGCCCTGTTCGTATACACCCTTCCGAACATTGAGGTGGGCGAGATATGTATCCGCCACAAGCTTTATGGAGAGAACAATTTCCTTATAACCGAACGGTTTGATGCACAGCAGCTGCTGCAACAGTGCGAGGCACTTTTTGCCGACAATGCCGCCAAAGCCGTCCTCATCGGTTGGACCGAAGTGGAGAACGGTGGTCACGATGGTTTTTTCGCATTCATTACAGGATCAGGAACCAACGAGGTAACTGCCGAAACGCTCACTGATATTTATTTGGGCAGATAATGGAGATAGCGATCACAGGTATAGGAGCCATTTCTGCCATTGGCAACGATGTGAACGGGAATCTTCGTTCGTTGGTGGCCAAGGAAACGGGCATTGGCAAAGCTGAATGGCTCGATTCTAAACTCACCGGAACACATCTTTTCGGAGAAGTGAAGTTGACCAATGCCCAACTGAAGGAAGGTTTGAACTGGAAAGGCGATGCGGTTTCGCGCACAACCCTGTTGAGCGTGTGGGCCATGAAAGAAGCCATTGAACGGTCGGGTATCGTTATCGATGATCAGGTTGGTTTGGTCTCTTCCACATCTGTTGGCGGCATGGACCGCAGCGAAGGCTTTTTCGAACCGTATTACACCGCGCAGGATTTTGCCAATGTATTCATGCTGGGTACGCACGATTGCGGTACCTGCACCAAGCAAGCAGCTGCCCATTTCGGCATCACTGCGTACGCAACCACCATCAGCACAGCATGTTCTTCGGCAGCAAATGCCGTTGCCATGGGTGCACGGCTCATCCGACAGGGTAAATTGAAGCGTGTGATCGTTGGCGGAACAGATGCGCTGTGCCGATTTACTGCCAATGGTTTCAACTCGCTGATGATCCTAGACACGGAATGGTGCAAGCCGTTTTCTGCCAATCGTGCCGGTTTGAATCTGGGCGAAGCGGCCGCATACCTGGTTCTGGAAAGCAGGGAAGATGCAGAAGCGCGTGGCGCGGAGATCCACGGCTTGGTAACGGGTTGGGCCAACACGAACGATGCGTATCACCAAACGGCTTCATCGCCCGATGGGAATGGTGCTTTCATGGCCATGACCCAAGCATTGGAAAAAGCAGGCCTGAACCCTTCGGACATCAGTTACATCAACGCTCACGGAACCGGCACGCAGAACAACGATCAGTCTGAAAGCATTGCCATCCATCGTGTTTTCGGAGCACAGAAACCACCGATAAGTTCAACCAAAGCGTACACAGGCCATACATTGGCAGCCGCTGGCGCCATTGAGGCAGTGTATTCGGTACTTGCATTGAAAGAGAACAGATTGTTCCCCAATCTGAACTACCAGGACCCGATTGTCGAAAACGACTGGAAGCCACAATTGGAAGTTCAAGACGCTGATATCAAACACGTTCTGTCCAACTCATTCGGTTTTGGAGGCAACAACTCAACCCTCATATTCTCTAAAGCGTGATGTATCTAGGAGCCGCAAGTTGCATATCGTTTCAAGATACTTTCGGAAATGAGAATCCGTGGAATTCATTGGTGGGTATCCATGATGGAACACAGCTCGTTCAGCCCGATTACAAGCAATTCGTAAGCCCGGCTGCTTTGCGCAGAATGAGCAGTGCGCTGAAAATGGGCGTAGCAGGAGGGAAGTCGTCCTTGGAACGGGCCGGCATAGAAAACTGCGATGCCATTTCTGTTGGTACCGGCCTCGGCTGCGTTCGTGATACGCTCAAATTCTTGGCTGCTGTTTACAAGGACGGTGAAGGCGGACTTTCGCCAACCGCGTTCATTCAGTCTACGCACAACAGCATTGCAGGTCAGTTGGCGCTGATGCTTGGGAATCATGGTTACAACATGACACATGTGCAAGGTGCCTTATCGTTGGGTTATGCGCTTTCTGACGCTGAATTGTTGATCGGTGAGGGAGATGCTGAAACCGTGCTTGTTGGGGCAGTTGACGAGAAAACAGACGAATTGGTCGAATTGCTTTCCAAGCTTTCAGAAACCGGGAATTACAAATTACCGGTAGTAGGCGAGGGTGGAGCGTTCTTTTTGGCTTCAAAGGAAAAATTGAGTTCATCGGTTGCGAAAGTCATTGAACTGAACTTGACTTCGCGTACCAATGTTGGATCGGAGAGCCAGATCCCTTCCTTTGGAGGGGTTGGGGGAGGCTTGGTTCTTTCCAATACGGACGAGGGCTTTAATTATACTCAGTTCTCAGGCGAGCATTTCACTTCGGTGGGCTTCGGACTTTTCATGGCCCTGAAGGCTTTTGAGGCCGAAAAAGTTGACAATGATCACATTACTTTCAGCGACCCAACGCGTATTTTGGTGCATCATAAGTTGCTCGGACAGGAAATGAGCATCTTGCTTGAAAAGGTTTGAACTTTCAACGACTGAACATACTTGCCATTGGCTTTGTCCTTGTTCTCATTCCGGCCATTGCGCTTGGATACATTACTTGGAAGATCCTGCTCGTACTGTTCCTCACGTATTCCATCATACTCGGATGGGGTGTGTTCGATATCGGTTCTCAATTCTTCATGCCCACTTTTTGGCGAGGAAAAAAAGGCGAAGTGAGTTTTACGTTTGATGATGGTCCGGACCCGGAAACCACTCCAAAGGTCTTGGATGTGCTACGCGAAGCTGGCGTGAAAGCAGCTTTTTTTGTGATCGGTAAGAATGCAGAGAAGCACCCTGAGCTGCTTCGGAAAATCATTGATGAAGGTCATGTTGTGGGGAATCACACCTATAATCATGCGTATGTTTTTTCCAAGGCCGCGGCAGATAGGCAGGTGACTGAAGGTCAGGATGCCATCAGGAAGATCATTGGTAAACGGACCCGTTATTTCCGACCACCTTTCGGGGTCATGACTCCGGAGATAGCCACCGCCATCAGAAAGCAGAATTGTGCGGTTATCGGTTGGGACCTCCGGTCGCAGGATGGAAGGATCCGTACGAAGGAAGCCACCGTAAAACGCGTGCAATCGCATCTTACAGACTCCACTGTACTGCTTTTTCACGATACGAACCCCACTACACCGGATGCACTTCGTGAGATTATTCATCTTTGTGTGCAGAATGGCATGAAGATCGTTCCATTGCCAGAACAATCGGGGATAGCCCCATACTTTGAAAACCATTAGCATGAGAATCATACTCTTTACATTCCTACTCGCAGCAGCGGCCATGCAAGGCTTTGCTCAAGACGCGGTTAAAACCATCACCATTAAAACAAGTATTGCGTGCGACCATTGTATGAAATGCGATGATTGTGGCTACAACATCGACACCAGTATCCGCAAGGCCAAAGGTGTCAAGAAAGTGGAGATCGATCCTGAAAAGAACACCGTGGAAGTGACCTACCGTGGAGATAAGACCTCGGCAGACGAAATCAGGCTGGCACTTTCGAAAGCGGGTTTCGATGCAGATGATGTGAAAGCAGACCCCGAAGCGTACGCCAAATTGGAC
>JBFHEW010000082.1:0-8255 GCA_041583955.1 Bacteroidia bacterium
AGCAAGGTTGCCGCGAAGAAGAGAATCATGCAGATGATCACTGGCTCTGGCCGTACTAAAAAGCCCAGCGAGAACAGACAGATACCGAATATGTACGCTAATAATCGACCATCCGAATGGATAATGTGTAGCCCCGTTACCGAGAGGAGCATTGAGGTCTTAGAAAATTCAAATGGCATAAAGGGGTCGAGCAGGCTTGCAACGACAGGAATCATCAACCAAAGCGCATTCCTTGACCTTATAAGATGATATGACCAATAGACGGAACAGAAAAAGACAGAAATGAATTGAAACCAATCGTAGATGTCAGTACCGACCCCGTGCTGGTAAAGGAGGTTGAAGCACTTGGAAATTCCTGAAAAGCACCCGAATGTGTCCGGTAATGCATTACTGCCACCACTGTAGATGCCGAAAATGTATGTAGGAAAAACTGTGTCGCTTGCCGTTTGATAGTAAAGCCCTCCGAAAGCAAGGAAAACCGTTGTCATCGCCATCCCTGTTCCAAGAAGAGGCAGAATCAAACGTTTGCCCCGGAAACTATTTGATGTTCGTTTCAACCGATAAAAATTAGGGAAAGATAACTCTTAATAATCCTCACCAAGGAAACTTGAGTTGTCCAAAGACAAGGATTAACCGAATTCCCAGCGTGGGTATTCTCTGATAACACGGGACTTGGCCAAAAGAAGAACAAATATTTAGACCCGAAGGACCCGTCAACAGGGCTGAATTCAAATCGTCTCAGTTGAGTTGGAGTGTATAATCAGAAATTAAGTTGAAATCGTTGTGTCATTTACCGTCTTGTTTGATACAACTCGACATTCCGCAACTTGATCGTACGCCATTTTTCAATTCATCTTGCTGGATAATCTGACAATTCTGTGTGTGGCTTTATGAGCAATAACGGCAAAATTGTTGCGTGCAGAGCAGAATGAACCGACCGATTGCTGTCAAGCCTGGCCATCATGATAAAACACTTTTCTTTGGTTAAGAACGATTCAAAGTGACAAGGGAGTTTACGTCAAGTTGATCATAAAATACACCATTGACTTTGTCTTGCTGGAGAAATTTAAGACCAACAGGCTCTGAATTCAGCACGTGAGAATGATAGAATTCAGTTGGTGACTCAAACGAATCAACGATTCCATACTCTCTGAATTCGTAATGCATACACGATGCGTCCTTTGGAACGCTGGAGTAATTTATAGCCACTCGCTTCGAGCCACTTTCGTTGGGTGGAGATCCATGGAACAGCCTATGGTCGTAGATGATCGCATCCCCCTTCGCCAGTTTGAGCTCAAGGACGGAATAACGTTGAGAACACTCATGCGCAGGCTTTTCACACCACAGCCTCAATCCAGGTCCTCCGCGGATGGTGTACTCGAATTGGTGGCTTCCCGGAAGGATCCAAAGTAGACCGTTCGTATCTGTGATGTCTGTTAGCGGAGACCAAATGGTAACAGAAGTGAACTGTTTTTCATCCACCATGCTCCAGTCCAGGTGCAGGTCGAATCCGCTTGCTGCATCCTGTTCTTTTACCGTAAAGCACGAGAAAACAGGTTCATACCCAACCAGTAACTTCTGTGCTTTCGGGTAGAATACGTCATTCACCTCATTGGTTACCGACTCGCGATAATCAGGTCTGCTGTCGTGCAGTGTTGTATGAAATCCCGTTTGTTTCTGGGCAGGATGTTCATCATAGAATCTGGCAAGCCGCTCCACTTCTCCTTCAGATAGGAACCCTTTGACAATCACATACCCATCAGATTTGAAACGGAAATTCAACTCCGGGTCTTTGAACACCACTTTGTCGAAAGCTATTTTATCTATCATCCCCCTCAAAATATTTCGTTGCCCTGATCTCGAGCCACTCTGCCGGCATGAATTCACCTCCCTCGAAAACCGATATGCTGTGTTGTGTTTCAAACGTGCGTCTTATTTCCGTATCGCTTTCAAAGTTCAGGCTTTGAATGAAATCTATTACAAACCCGGCTTTCCGAAGGTGGCTCAATGTCTGATTCAGGTCGAGCACGGCATAGTTATATGCTCGATTGATGTTGTCTATTGTTTTATCGATGCGCTGTTGGGTCTCTGGATTGGCCGACTCTCGCGGAAAAAAGTCCTTTATGTAAATGAAGCCGCCCGTCCTTAGCACCCTGTAGGCTGCCAGAATGGCCATTTGTGCATTGGTGCTATGCCCCAGCGATTCTAAGAAGATCACACCATCCATTCCGCTGGTTACAAGAGAATCCATTAGCCGGAAATCGCCTTGCTTGCATGTTATCAGTTCTTGTAGACCGGCCGCAGAAATACGTTCGTTTGCAATCGATGTCTGCACGCCTGATAGGGTAATGGCCTCAATGTGCACTGCCCGGTTCTGAGCGAAGTAAATGGCAGGACCGCAGATGCCGCAACCGGCATCGACTATCCTTTGGCCGTTTTCAATCCTAGCGCTGTGCATGATATAGTTGAGAAGGGCGGTCTCATCTTTCGGACGGAATGCTTGGATGACATCCCCATAAATATCCCTGTAAGCCCCGGTCCACTCGTCATAGTAGGTAGAAACCTTGGTTTGCGTAGCATCTGATTCCAGAACACTTTCGGTGCTTAATTTGAACACCGGCACTTCGTCAGTCTTCACTAATTTGGTTCCTGTTGGTCGGGACTGAGGAAGGTGGGTAAGGAAAAACGAGCAGTCCACCTCGTGTACTTCCACTTCTGACCCGTTCGGCTCTGGCCGATAGTAATGCATCGGTTGGGCGCCCTTCGGAACAATGACCAACGCAATGGCCGGCCTGTTCTCTGTCGTAATGTTCGGGTTGGAGTAATGAAGAAGGCCGCTATGGTAGAGCATTCCCTGGCCGGCACATAATGGAACCGCTACAGAGTTGAACCGGACCATTTGCTGCTCTTCGGTGCTGAACGGAACGTAGGGGGTTGTCCGGACGCGAGGAGTGAACCTGTGACTATTGGGCCACACATGCAGACATCCGTTGTGCTCATTAACATCGGTCAAAGGGATCCAAAGGTTGTATGACGTGTGAACGGATTCGTCAACATACGACCAATCGGTGTGAATACCCACACTTCCGTTCGCTCCGGGCTCTTTCATCACAAAGTTCCCGAATAGGATCTCATGACCCGGTAACATCAGTTCTATCTGATCGCCAAGAACAGACTTTAGCCTTTCGTCAACCAATTTCTTGTAATCAACGTCTGTCTGCTCCATGGTGGAATGGAACGAGCCGCCCTTTGAAGTGTGAGGGTGACCATCGAAAAATGTCAACAGGTTAAGAATGTCCTTAGGCGAAAGAGCGGACACCAATGTATAGCCACGCTCGTCAAGTGTGTTCAGATCGATGAAGGATTTTGCTAAACCGGTCGTGGGCATGGGTCAGCGGTCAGCGACTTTCAATGGTTCTATCCTCTCAATCAACTCATCCTCTGTAAGGAAATGTTGATGGATGGTCAATTCATCTATCTTTTTCACCCCTGTTGGAGGTTCATTCATATTGAACCGTGTGAAAAACTCCCAATCAACCTCATACACATCAACACCACCGGAACTTTTGGAGGGTAAGTGATAATGAATGGCAGGTACATCGTTCGGCTTCATGATCAGTTGAATGGCCGACCGAACGGTTTCACTGTCATTCTGGGATGTGTAGTGAAGAATGCTGTCATCCAGAACCACGGCCTGACCGATCCTTGCATCAATCGGTTCCATGTATTTGGTTCTGATCTCGTGCCTCAGATTTTCGAATACCCATGGAATGGAGGGGCTGCGGTAGTTTGAAAGAACGCGATGGCTGCCTTTCACCACTTCCATGGTTCCATTGATGCGTGTGGTGTCTATCATCGGTATCCAAACCGAAACGGATGTCGCCTTCGATTCATCAACGAATGTCCAATTCTGATGGATGGGCACCTCGCCTTCGCCAGGTTCCTTGTCAAATGTGTTCACGATGAGCGGTTCATATTCATCCAAAAAGCGGCTTACAATGGGCATGCAGAATGCGCTGATCGAATTGAAAACCTGTTTTCTGTAATCCGGTTCTGTGCTGAAAAAACTGAGTTTGTAATCGGTGTTGATATTGAACTGTAGGTCCTTTTTCTTCTCATTCAGATTGTTCAGGATTGCTTTCAACCCGTTGAATTCTTGATCGGAGAACATATCAATCACCACAAATCCGTCCTTATCGAATCTTGTCTGCAGCTCAGCATCTTTTAATACCCGTCTATGCATCGGTTGTCTTTGGAGGTTCGTGTACAAAGCTAGCATCGACAGACCCATTGGAAAATGACTTCAGTCTGTTTAGGTCCACCTCTGGGAAATGGCTGTCTTGCATTCCTGAAAAGGGCACATTTGCCGGCTCATTCACAATGCCGTAGTTCATGAAAAAACGGGAATCCACCTGGTATTTTCTGGCCATGGTCCCTTGTTGCAATGGGTCTTTCCAATAGTGATACACCGGTACATTTTCCGGAGTATAGATCAATGTGGCCGCTACCCTGGGCTTTTCTGCTTGGTTTGCCGGTGAGAAGTGAACCAACCGATGATGCCAGATCAATGCCTCTCCGGCCTTCAAGAACACCTTTTCGTGGTAGTGTTCCTTTATCTGCTGATGCAATCCTTCCCATGGATCGTGCACACCAGGACCGCGAACCATGTTCTTGATGTGGTGCGAACCGGGCACTACGCAGATGACCCCGTTGTTCAACGTTAGGTCTACGAGCGGAACCCAAACGGCCACGCTATCGTGCTTCGTCTCGTCCACATAGGTCCAATCCTGATGCACAAACCAGTCGCTTTCTTCTCCCGGCTCCTTTACCATGAAGTTTCCGTAGAGCGGAATGTGTGTGCGGAACACATCCGACAACCTTTCAGCAAGAGCAAGTTTGATGACCCGGTCCACTTCGGTCTTCAAGGCGGTGTCTGGACTGAACATGGTGCAGTGAAACCCTTCGGTACGTGGTTTTGGCAACGATTCGTATGTGCGTTGCAATTCAAACACTTCCTTTTCTGATAGCAGCGCCATGCGCACAAACCCTCTTTCTCGGAACGTCTGTTCCAATGTGATGTCGTTGAAGATCGATGTGGCAGCGCGGTTCATTCTTGATTTTCTTATGGGGTAGTGCTTGGCGCAGACCCGCTTATTGCTTGCAACGCTAAATGTATGGGCTAGCGCATGAAACAGAAAATCATAATCGGCCTGTTATTGATTTTCAAACGACAGTTACTCCCATTCACCTCCGAGTATTCGGTTCATCAGCACACCAAGCTGGTGTTTCACATCGATGGAGCCGACATCCCTCACTGATTCGTAACCTAAAGTACCATCTGCGTTTCGGATCACCTTCATGTAGAATGCAAAAGACCCTTCGGGTTCAGTCGATTCGAATTTGCTGCGCCCGAACTTCATGGTGTAAAAATTGAGTGTATCGGCATGTGGTCGGGTCACCACGTACAGCTGATCGCTGAACCACCTCAACCTGTCAACGCCATATTCGTTCTCAATGCCAGCAAGCAGTTGATGGTTCTTCTTGAACGGCAGCCACGAGACATCCTCCGAGTCGTCAAGAAGCGAATAATAGCCGATGTGGAATGCCGAATCTGTTTCGGCCACCCCGTACCAAAGAATGATATTGAGAGGCGTGGTACCAACAAAAACCAGTTCTTTCTTTTCGGGTTCGGCCGCAAGATCTGTTCTGAAAACGTCTGTTACCAGATACTTGTTGAGAATACCTGTGAGCAGGTACGCGCTGCTGAGCGCGAGACCGAGATAGTTGACCCTTCTTCGCCAGCCATCTGAACGATGGATGAACGACACGGCAATGACGCTCAGCAGGAACGGAACCGTGTAGAGCAGGTCTACAACGAACACAGAAGCGATGCTGACGCGGTAGTCCGAGAAAGGAAGGAACAACTGTGTTCCGTAAGTGGTGAGACTATCCAAAAGCGGGTGCGTGAAAATGGCCCAGAAGAACAGATTGGTCCATTGCAGAAAGGCGGCTTCGTTCTTTTTCCTGTAAAGCCAATTCACAACCCAACCCAGAATGGGAGCCATAAGTATTGCAAACGTGATGGAGTGTGAAAACCCACGGTGCAGTACGATCTCTTCGATCGCTCCACCACCTATCAGCTTTATGTAGATCACATCAAGGTCGGGGATGGTACCTGCAATCCCTCCCCAAAGCAAGGCCTTGTTGCCAACCTTCTTTCCGAGCGTTGCCTCAGCTACGGCCGCCCCCAGTACGATCTGTGTCAAACTATCCACGCGGCAAAACTAACAACCCCGCAAGGCGAATGTTGATGGAAGTTTCAGATTCATTCAACATGGTTATATTTGGTTCATGTCGGTAGAAGTGAACGATAGAAGGTTGGCGCAGCGCCATTACAATGAAACGCGCCAGTGGCAGTCGGAGCTTAACACATTGGTCATTGACCTGTTGTTCTACCAACGAATGGTTGACATTTATGGGCTGAAGGCCACCGATGTGGTGGATAGGCGCGATGTGCAGATGCTGAAGGAAACACTCAGCTCGTTCCTTCAACATAGGGTAGAGAACCAGAAGAACCGACTGAAATTGCACGAGGACTACCTGCAGCGCGTGGTGGAAGACCGTATCCTTTTAAAGGACCGCGAGCTGCCTTTCAAGCACAAGGACATGGCCGAAGAAATGCACGATTTCCGAACGGCAGGAGCTGGACTTAAGAACGAACTGTTCCAGAAGATAGAGCAATTAAGAAGTTTCGGATGATGAGTTCCTTGAGGATGTTTCGGGTCGTTATGGTCATCTCGCTACTGTGGTCGTCTGCCTACGCACAGCGCAGACCCAAAGACCGGATCCTTGATAGGAAAGTGTTTCTCGTAACCATGGAGCTTCAGGTTGAAAAAGAACGCCAGAAAGAAGAACCGTTTGAAGAACAACTCTCCTTCCGCTCCAATAAAATGACATCGAGGCAAATGCGGATGTCAGACAAAGGAGGGTTCCAAATGGGCGAATACGTGATAAGCGAAACGCAGGAGTTGATGGGCGAAGAGGTCTATCATTTCCAGGCCATCAACAAGAATTCCAAAGCCATGTCGCTCAAATGGGAAGGAAAGGTCTTTGGCAATCAGATAGAAGGCACCGCCATCGTTTCCAAAAAGGGGAAGATCAAGGAGACCTATGCTTTCAGTGGATCGTTGAAGCAGAAATAAGCCGGCTACTTCACCACCTTGGCCTGAAAAAGTTGATAGGGCACAGCGTTCATTTCGCCTTCTCTGTTTATCTGAAGAATGCCCTTGAATGTTACGATCTGGTCGGTAGAGAACCGGGGTAGTTTGCTTGCGGGGAAGATCTCAACAACCGTTTCCGGTCCTGCGTTGCCGCAGAAGAAACAATTGGCAAACGGGTTGGCCGAAACCATGTACATGCCCAGCTCAACATCTACCGGAATCACGTAGCCTTTCACCATGATCTCCTTTCCGTTGTAAGCCAGCAGTTTTGGTGCGAATTGGGGCGGTTTCACGTTCACCTCAAAACCGAACGTTTCTGAGTACTGACGATGAAAAGTGACCTGAGCAAACGTATCCCAACTCACCAAGGGCTGGGCAAAAACCGACACGGAAGCGGTAAGCAGCAGAAGGAGGGTAAGAATCCGGATCATTTGGGTGTAGCGTTTTTAAGGATGTAGTTACAATGCTCCAGATCGTCCCAGTTCAATTTAAGACGGCCTTTGAACGTGACGATGTCGTCTGTTTTGAACACGCTTTTCATCGACTTCGGAAACTGGAGTTCCATGACACTTTCCGGTCCTGCATTGCCACAGAAGAAACACGAGGCGAACGGGTTTGCAGATAGCACGTAGTAGCCCGATTCCACATCAACAGGAATAACGTATCCCTCGATCTCTATCAGCGTGCTGTCCAGCGCCAGAACCTCCTTGCTGTAATTCGGGTACCATACCGTTTCGTCATACTTCGGATAGTATTTCTCACTCCACTCCACTTTTGCCAGCAGCGACCAACCGATCTTCCTGTGTTGTGCCATTGCTTCGGCATTGAATAGCACGAAACACAACGGAATCAAGAATGCAACGACCCTATTCATTTCTCATAATGGTTGAGATCTCGGACCGATAGGCACGGATGGCAGGTATGATGGCAGCCACCAACCCAATGAAAAGCGTGAGCGGAAGCAACCATAGCTCTACATCGGCAACACCGCTTTGCGACACCGAGAACTGGAATTGATCTTCCCCGAAAGATGAT
>JBFHEW010000083.1:0-8252 GCA_041583955.1 Bacteroidia bacterium
GAACTTCGAGCGTTCCATCCGTTTCTTTGAGAAGGCCTACGAGGTGCAGGACGACCGGCAGGCGGCTGCCGAGGCCATGTTCTGGCAGGCGGAGGCGCATGCCAACCTGCGGCAGTACGACCGCGCCATCGACCTCTACGGACAGCACATGGCGGCACCGCTTGCAGACAGGACGAAGGTCTATGGGCTTGCGCACTACGGACTCGGCTACGCACAGATGGCGAAGCAACGCGAGTCCGATGCCATCAACGCCTTCCTCGGTTTTCTCAGCGTGGAGCATCACGACAACCAGCGCATCAACGATGCCTACCTGCGCATAGGAGATTGCTACTACGTGCAGAAGAACACCGGCAAGGCCATTGCCTACTACAACAAGGCCATCGATACGCGCGGTCCCGAAGCGGATTATGCGCTCTTTCAAGTGGCGATGTGCCACGGCCTGCAGGGCAAAGCGAGCTCGAAGATCGGTAAGTTGAAATCGCTCATCTCCAGCTATCCCAATTCGGAGTTCGTGGTGGATGCGAAGTACGAGATCGGGGAGACCTACTTCTTTTCTGACGATGCGGATGATGCCGTGGCGTGGTTCGACCGCGTCATCAACGAGAACCCGAAGTCGCAATACGTGAGCCGCAGCATGCTCAACAAGGGGCTGGTGTATTACAATAGGAACGATGATGAACGCGCGCTGCCGCTCTTCAAGCGCGTGGCCACCGATTTCCCCGGAACATCCGAAGCCACCGAAGCCCTACAGAAGGTGCAGAAGATCTACGTGGAGAACGGGCAGGTGAAGGTGTTTGAGGATTACCTGGCCCAGAACAGGTTCCCCGATGCGAGCAAAGGTTCGCTGGACACGTCCTATTTCGAGGCGGCACAGCTCATGTTCCAGCGTGGCGAGTATGTCAATGCATCGCAGGAGTTCGGCAAGTACCTGAGCAAGTTCCCCAACGGCTACTTCGCCCTCGATGCGCATTTCTACAAGGCCGAGGCCGCGCTGCAACTCAAGCAATACCCCGAGGCGCTCAAGGATTTCAATCATGTGCTCGGCTATTCGAAAACGAACTACACCGAGCGGGCACTGGTCTCCGCGGCTCAGATACACACCTATTTGGGCGAGAAGAAGGAGGCGCAGGCGAAATATGCGCTGCTCGAAGAGATCGCAGAGCGTTCGGAGAACAGGCTCGAAGCCCGCGTTGGACTGATGCGCACGCATTTTGAACTGAAGGAATTCGCCCGTGCCGATGAATACGCCACCAAGGTGCTGCAGTCGGACAGGGTGGAGGCCAACACCAAAGGCGAAGCACGGTTGATCGCTGCCAAATGCGCCCTCGGAAAGGGGAACGATGAGCTGGCCTTGGCCAAGTTCCACGAAACCGTTGCCAACGCGCCCAATGCCTACGGGGCCGAAGCCATGTACCATATCGGACAGATACACTTCAACAACCGCAACTACGCCAAAAGCAAGGAGACCGTGTTCGGGATCGTCAATCGCTTTGCCAGTTACACCGATTGGGTAGGGAAGTCGTTCCTGCTCCTGGCCGACAATTACATGAAGGAGGACGACCTGTTCCAAGCCAAGCTCACGCTGCAGAACGTGGTGGAGAACTACTCCGGAGACATCAGAAAAGAAGCAGAGGCCAAGCTGCGGCAGGTGGAGAAGTTTGAGGCATTCAGTAAAGCGGAGTGAAGAAGGAAAAATGAAAAACGGGAAAATGAAGAAAGTAACCACACAGGACACAGGGTTTACACAGAGACTCACAGAGAATTTTTCTCCGTGTCCTCAGTGCCTTTTTCTCTGTGACCCCTGTGGTTAAGAACAGACCAACCAAAAACCAACAACCATGAAAACCCTAAGATTGAGTTCGATTCTAATGCTCGCTTCGCTGATCGTTCAGGCACAGGAAGGCGAGAAACTGCCGGATAGTCTGAAGTTCACCGTGCGCAAGGATTACCGCCCAACCACCCGCGCTGCACAGAAACTGAGCGCGCAACCCGTGCTGGAAGTGGAGTCTACCGAAGTACCCGAAATGAACTACGAGGTCTTACCGAAGGAACCCCAGCTCGATATGAAGATGGAACCGCTGAAGGCCGCCAATCTGGGCAAGGAGCCACTGCCCAAACTCTACAACGGCTACCTGAAACTCGGTTTCGGTAATTACACCATGCCGTATGCAGAGGCCTCGTTCTCCAGTCTGCGCAACAAGAAATACCAGGCAGGAGGTTTTGCGCGGTACCATGCTTCGTTCGCCAAGTTGGATGGGAAGCCGTTCGGATTCACCGATGCAGGCGTTTCGGCCTTCGGCAAGTATTTCATGAAGATGCACGTGCTATCGGCCGATATCGAATACGACCTCGACCAGAACTATTTCTACGGGTATGATGCCTCCGAATTCCAATTGCCGAAAGACAGCATCATGCAGCTGTTCCACCACGTGAAAGGAACCGTGTCGTTGCGCACACAACAGGGCAAAAAACCGAAGGTCTTCGACTTCGCAGAGGTTTCCTACAGCCATACCCTCGACCGTTTTCAAAGCCAGGAGGGAAGGGCCAACCTGAATGGCGGGGTGGTCATACCCATCAAGAAGAGCCAGATGAACGTACGCTCGGGCTTGGATGTGTACCACAATCAATCGCCCATTGCAACAGACGACAACCTCATCTTCGCCCTCGAGAGTTCGTTCAAACACCAGCGCGAACGGTGGGGAGTGAATGTCGGCTTCGGACTGTTCATAGATGGCAGGGAGACCTACGTGCGGCCAATTGCAACGCCCATTCTCAACTTCCATTATTTCCTTGCGCAGGATATGGTCCGGTTCTATGTGAACGCATCGGGTGGGGTGGAGCGCAACGGACTGCGTAGCATTTCGGAGGTCAATCCCTACGCCCAGACCGATATTCTCCGTCAGAACAGCTACGAGCGCCTCAACGTGGAAGGCGGCTTCAAAGGCAACATCTTCAAGATCCTTGGCTTCGATATCTCGGCTGCCGAGATCATCACCCAGAACCAACTCTTCTTTGTGAATGATACTTCTGATGGAACCGGAATGCGCTTCCTACCCGAATACAACGACACGCGCATCACGCGGTTCCGAGGGTCGCTCAGTTACAGCATGAGCGAGAAACTGTTCGTGCAGGCAACGGCACAGTATCGTCTCTTCCATTTCGAGAACGATAGCATCAAGGCATGGCACGAGGCTCCGTTCACCTTCAACTTTGCAGGGAACTACAACCTGAACGACAAGTTCATCTTCAAGGCATCTGTCACCGCTGCCGGAACCCGCGTGGCCAAAGGCTTCGCCACCGACAGCTTAGGAACGCACGTGGAACCCATCAGAATGGCGGGTTATGCCGATGTCAGTGTAGGAGCAGAGTACCGCTACAAGCAATGGATCGGAGCGTTCGTTGACCTGCGCAACCTGGCCGCCATGCGCTACGAGATCTGGAACCAGTACACCGTGCAGCGTTTCAGCTTCATTGCCGGGGTGCATTTCACCTTCTAGGTAGGGGCGTATGGCCATACGCCCTTTTACCACCTAGATATCAACCCGCGTCACCCTGAACTCGTTTCAGGGTCTATTACGAATACGTTTGGAACAGATGCTGAAACAAGTTCAGCATGACACGCAGTGGTAGATGACAGTGATAAAGTGCCATGAGGATGGCAGGTTCACTTCACGTTCTGATAAACAAAAAGGGCGTTACGACCAAGTCGTAACGCCCTCGCTCTCATAAACCAAAACCGCTTAACCAGCGATCTTCAACTCTACTTGCAATTCAATGTCGTCAGAAAGTACAGCGTCCTTCATTGGGCTATCCCAAGCAACGTCATACTTCTTACGGTCAAATACCAAGGTTCCGGAAACCGTTCCGTCTCCAACCACCACGTTGGTCACTGTCTCCGGGTTTGTTTTTCCACGCACGGTAAGGTTTCCTGCAACAGATCCATCCTCGTTCGTTCCGGTCACTTCAAAGCTTGCTGTCGGATGTGCCTCAATGGCGAAGAAATCAGGCGAAGAAAGGTGTCCAACAAGCATGGCGCGTGTTCCTTGCGCACTTCCATCTGGCGCGTAGTTCTCGTCAAGCGGAGTAATGGTGGTCATATCGATAACGAAGTTACCTCCAACTACTTTCTCGCCTTCCATGGTTACGGATCCTTCTTTCAAGGCAATGGTACCGTTGTGCGCCTTGATGCCGATCATCTTGCCTACCCAGTTCACAGTACTTCCTGCAGGGTCAACGCTTTTTGTGACTGCTTCAACGGCAGCTGTTTCCGCTGCTGCAGTTTCTGCTTCGTTAGAATGGTCGTGGCCTCCACCGCAGCTTGCCAATAGAAGAGAACCTGCTGCGATTGTCGTTAAGAAAAAGTGTGTTGTTTTCATTGTGTTTAGATTGATTTGGTTGCAAATATACTAATGATGTTTAAACATCGATTGAAAAACCCATCAAAATTGAAAAGGTTCAGAAGAATGCGAAAAAATCACTGAATGGCGCCCAAGGCAACCTTTGCTTCAGGGTCTATCGACACATCGCTTACCCAATCCTGGGTCTCAACCTGTGGCGGAAGCTTGATGGGATTGCCGAGGTAATCCAATCGTTTTCCGGGATAGATGCACGATTTCCAGAGATAGAGGAAAAGCGATTTCTGGTCGAGGTTGGGGTGTACGTAAGGTCTCAACAGCCGCTCGTGGTACTCCGGATAGAGGCTCCAATGCACACCCATGTACATGTGGTGGATGCCATGGTAGCCATTATTGAAGGCCATCCAATTGAACAGCTTTCCGGTGAAAGAGCGGGAATGATTGTAGGGATGCGTCTCATCGCAGCCATCGTGCTGCCAATAGTTGGTACCGAAAATGCCCCAAAGCGAATACATGTTCGGAATGAAAATGAGGAACAGCATGCGCTGCCAATCAACGATCAATGCCGTTATCTTGATGGCTCCTACGAGGATCGCTTCCTTCTTGTATTGCGATGACCAGCCCGGCTTCACGTCCTTCATTCGCAGCACGAATGCCTTCTCCGATCTCATGATGTCCCTTGCAAGCAGGAAGAAGAAGAACAGCTGGTTGAGGAAATTCCACTTGAAACGGGCGCGCGTGGTGCGGGCCGCATCTTTCGGTGTTTGCAGGTGCTGATGGTGACTCAGGTTATGCCCAGGAACGTAACCACTCACCGGATTCCCTTTCACGGCAGAAAGCAGAAACTGGAACGCCTTGTTCCAGGCCATGCTTCGGAAAATAGGTACATGAATGGTATTGTGAATGATGGTGGCAATGAAGAACTGCCAATTGCAGTGCACCAATACAAGGATGGTCTTGCCGATCCACCCGAACTGACCCCACAGATACCAGCTGATAGGGTAGAAGAGGGCGTAAGCCACCACCGTTGCAATGGTGCGGTAGTCGGCCTTGTAACGAATGAGACTGGCTTTGGTCATGGAGCAAAAATAACCAACAGAAAATAGTTGCCCGCCACTAACGCAACCCGTCCAGGTGTACGTTTTTCACGGCCCTGCCCGATGGTTCGTTCATATCCTTGAAAGAGGCATCCCATTCCAGCACAATGGGGGTGCTGCACGCAACAGATGGTACGGATGGCACGGTGAGGGCGGCAGACTCCGAAGGGAAATGCTCTTCAAATAGGGTGCGGTAGTAATATTCCTCTTTATTCTGAGGCGGGTTTATCGGGAATCGGTGATGTTTCCTGCTCATCTGGTCGTCCGAAACGGCCTCGGCCACGGTTGCCTTCAACGTATCGATCCAATTGTAGCCTACACCGTCTGAGAACTGTTCCTTCTGCCGCCACGCCACGCTGGCAGGTAAGTAAGATTCAAATGCCTGCCGCAGGATCGACTTCTCCATTCTGGTTGCCGAACACATCTTATCGGCCGGATTCAGGTTCATGGCAATATCCATGAATTCCTTGTCAAGGAACGGAACACGGCCTTCGATACCCCAAGCGGCCAACGATTTGTTGGCGCGGTTGCAGTCGTAAAGATTCAATTTCTCCAGTTTACGCACCGTTTCCTTGTGGAATTCCTCTGCATTCGGTGCCTTGTGGAAATAGAGGTAGCCGCCAAAGATCTCATCGGCACCCTCGCCCGAAAGCACCATTTTAACGCCCATTGATTTGATGACCCTTGCCATGAGGTACATGGGGGTCGAAGCGCGTATGGTGGTCACATCGTACGTCTCCAAATGGTAGATCACATCCCGAATGGCATCCAGTCCTTCCTGAATGGTGAAGTTGATCTCGTGATGCACCGTTCCGATGTGGTCGGCAACCTCCTTCGCGAATTTAAGGTCAGGACTTCCTTTCAACCCCACAGAGAACGAATGCAGTTGGGGCCACCATGCAGCGGTGGTATCGTTCGATTCAACCCGTTTTGCAGCGAATTTCTTGGTCACGGCCGAAATGATGGAAGAATCCAATCCGCCCGAAAGCAACACTCCGTAAGGCACATCCGACATCAACTGACGGTGCACCGCAGCCTCCAGTCCTTGCCGCAGCGCTTCCTTATCGCTGGTGTTGTCCTTCACATTCCCGTACTCCATCCAATCGCGGACATACCATCTTGTGGGAACCGGTTCGGTACTTTTCAAGTAATGACCCGGAGGGAAGATCTCCATTCGCTTGCATACACCTTCCAATGCTTTCAGTTCGGATGCCACATAGAAGTTTCCGTTGGCGTCCCATCCCTGATACAATGGAATGATGCCCATATGGTCGCGACCGATCAGGTACGTTCCGTTCGTCTTATCGTACAGGGCAAAGGCGAAGATGCCGTTCAGGTCTTCCAGAAAGTCAGCGCCTTTTTCCTGGTAGAGCGCCAGAATGACCTCGCAGTCCGACTGCGTTTGGAACGCGTATTTCGAGGCGTATCTATTTCGGATCTCCTGATGGTTGTAGATTTCTCCGTTCACCGCCAGAATGAGATTCCCGTCTTCGCTTTTCAAGGGTTGTCCGCCCGATGTCGGGTCTACAATGGCCAACCGTTCGTGTGCCAGAATAGCCTTGTCATCAGAATAGACACCCGACCAATCCGGACCACGATGTCGGATCTTCTTGGCCATTTCAAGCACCTGAGGCCTGAGGTTCTGGCTATCGCCTTTAATATCGAATACTGCTACGATTCCGCACATGTGAAACTCTGAAAATGAAGGGCGCGAAGGTAGAGAAGTTAAGGTCGTTTGAAGACGTCCTCCACTATCATCTACACCAGATCGCAACGGCCACGACAAGACCTGATCACTTCATTGCGCAGTGAACCGGATCGATCTGTCAATTACCCGTATCGAATCGGTCCCTATCCTTTACCCTAACGAGATTGGAGGTTGCCTCTATTCTGGTAAACGGTAAGTTCCTTCAATGCTGCTCGGAGTCGGGTCTTTTGCTGGCACAGGCGTTTCTGTTTCAACGGGATATGACTTCGGAGCACCATCCTTGGAAGGATTCTGTTCTGGCAGATAACCACCCCGCGCAGGACCATCCTCTGGCGTTTCGGTGTAAGTCTTTTCGGCTTCCTCAGCGCGTTGTCTCACGCTTGGATCCGGGTTTGGAAGTGCACCCTTCACGATGATGTCAGGGTCCGCAGCATGTGGCACAACGTTTTCAGCTTCGCTGGGTATGTAAGTAGAGGATGATCCCGGAATGATACTCTTCTCCAGATCCTCCTTTTGTTTGGCCCAGTATTCATTCACTTTTGTCTTGATCGATTCATCGATAACCAATCCTTTCATGAGTTCTGGCGAAATACTCTTTTCCTGTTCAGTGCTCACCGCTTTTTCGATTTCGGCAAATGCAGCGTAGTCTATCACCAGTCCGTCAGTATTGCCGGATGCAATGACGGTGAAACCTGACCTGTCCTTTTTAGAGACAGCAACTTTTACATCTAACTTATTTGTCGTGAGCGTAACCACTGGAGTTGTGGTTTGATTCAGTTTCGAGGAGAAGGAATCCCTGAATTTGATCGTCATTTCAGTACCTGTCATGCCGAACGAACCGAAATCCTGAACACGTGTTGTCTCCTGCGAGATTCCTACAGCTTCTTTTATCTCCTGTATCTCAGCCCGATTGTATTTAACGCCTGCCAATCCCAGTGTAGCAATGGCATACACATCGATTCCTTTGAATGATTCGTCCTGAATGTAGTCTGGGCTTTCATCGGTTATGACGCCCAAGTGATAGTTAGGACGGTATTTGGTCTCTCTTCCTTCAATCAACTCATCCAATTCCTCATTGTACTTGTAGAATGA
>JBFHEW010000084.1:0-8167 GCA_041583955.1 Bacteroidia bacterium
CTGAACATGGCCGACCAATTGCAACGGCTCACTTCGCAGCTCGATCTTTCCACTCTGTCAGCCGCCCTCAATGTTCCGGTGGTCAAAACCAACGCGCGCGAGGGAAAAGGCATCAACAAACTGAAAGAGGCCATTTCCGATCACTCTTTGCAACCGTCAGCCGTTACATGGGATGTAACGGTTGAGAAGCACCGTATCATTAAAGACATCCTCGAAAAAGCAAACGGTCATGGCTCGGTAACGACACATGCCATCACCGACAAGCTTGACGACATTCTGACCCACCGCATTTTCGGCATCGTGTTCTTCTTGGCATTGATGGGGCTCATGTTCCAAGGGATCTATTCGTGGTCGGCCTACCCGATGGAACTCATTGAGACCCTTTTCGGTACTGCCAGTGCCTTTTTTACCGCAACGCTACCCGATTCTTTCCTGACACGGCTTTTTGTGGAAGGTGTTTGGGCCGGATTGGGTGGAGTGGTCATCTTCATCCCGCAGATAGCCATTCTGTTCCTATTCGTAGCGCTATTGGAAGAAACAGGCTATATGGCCCGGGTGAGTTTCATTGCAGATGGCTGGCTACGGAAATTCGGCCTGCAGGGAAGGTCCATTGTACCGTTGATAGGTGGTGTGGCATGCGCTGTACCTGCTATTCTTGCCGCACGAACCATCAGCAACCAGAAAGAACGGTTAATTACCATCATGGTGACTCCATTCATGGCGTGCGCAGCCCGACTACCGGTTTACGCTCTGCTTATTGCATTGGTCATTCCCAAAGGGTTCCAAGGTTTGGCCCTGTTGTTCATGTATCTGCTTGGTATTGTAACCGCACTGGGCGCTGCTTTTGTGCTTAATAGAACCATTCCGGCTAACGAAGAAGGCCACTTCATCATGGAGCTGCCCGATTACCGTGTTCCGAAACTATCGAATGTGCTGATGGAGATAACGCGGAAAGTGACCCAATTCGTAACCAGTGCAGGAAAGATCATTGTGTTCGTTTCCATTCTACTTTGGCTAGGCGCATCGTACGGACCACCGGCACGGTTCGATGCCATTGAAGCAAAGTATGCAGCGCTTGAAACGGAACATTCCGAACAGGAAAAGAACGCAGAACTGCTCGAGAACTCGTATATCGGAATCCTTGGAAAATCGATCGCACCGGTCATTGAACCCCTCGGGTACGATTGGAAAATAGGCATCGCATTGATCACATCGTTTGCCGCACGGGAGGTTTTCGTAGGTACCATGGCCACCATTTACAGCGTTGGAACTTCGGATGAGGATGTCAGCTCCGTACGGGAAAAGATGCACTCGCAGAAGGATCCGAAAACAGGAAAGCCGATCTACGACCTGCCTTTCGGGCTTTCGCTCCTTGTGTTCTACGCTTTTGCCATGCAATGCATGAGCACATTGGCGGTGGTGAAGACAGAAACCGGAACCTGGAAGTGGCCTATCGTTCAGTTGTTCATGATGACCGGGTTGGCCTATGTTTCCAGTCTTGCGGTTTACAATCTGGCGGCTTTACTTTAGCCCATGGACCGAGAGGAGCGAATCCGAAATGCCATAAGGCCGTACGTACCCACCGGAACGGAAACGGTGCTTGCAGAGAAGATCGTCAGGTCTCGGTGCCACCTCACCATTACCCGCGACCGAAAGACCAAGGCGGGCGACTATCGCCATCCGTTCGGGAAAAGCGGACATCGGATATCGGTGAACGGCACGCTGAACCAATATGCGTTTCTGATAACATTTGTGCACGAAATGGCCCATTTGACCACCTGGGAACGCCATAGGAATAAGGTGAATCCGCACGGCAAGGAATGGAAAAAGGCCTTTCAGGAGGAGATGTTGCCTTTTTTGACGGAGGATGTATTTCCGAACGACATCCTGAAACAGCTTCGGACACACATGCGGAACCCGAAATCGGCCACGGTGCGCGATCAGGAACTGATGCGTCTGCTACGAAGCTATGACGAACCTTCTGGAAAAGTGCTGCTGGAAGATGTGCCTGAGAATGTGGAGTTCCGATTGGGAAACAAGCGTTTCGTGAAAGGGGTGAAATTGCGGAAGCGTTTCCGTTGCCAATTGGTCGGAAGCGACAGGATCTATCTGGTAAGCGCCATTGCGGAAGTAGAAGTTTGAATCTTACCGCCAGCGTGATGCGGGCCTGCGTGAGGGATGGGAGCGGCATCCTTTTCTGAGGAACGAAGAAAAGATACAGCGGACAGCCCGGCCCCGATCTTTCATCGGGGACACGCCCAAAGAGGTACATTTGCAGCATGATTCTGGTTACTGGTGGTACGGGGTTGCTCGGTTCGCATTTACTGATGCGGTTGTTGGCCGATGGACAAAAGGTGAGGGCCATGTATCGTACCGAACAGAAACGGAATGCCGTGAAGCGGTTTTTCGGCTATTACCATAAGAACGCGAACGACCTATGGTCTGAGATCGAATGGGTGAAAGGCGATGTGCTTGATGTTCCTGGATTAACGGATGCCATGCAGGGCGTTGAACAGGTATACCATTGTGCTGCTGCAGTGACATTCGTTCCGAAAGAAGAGCCCTATATGCATAAGGTGAATACGGAGGGTACAGCCAACGTGGTGAACGTGTGTTTAGCAATGAGCGGGGTAAGGCTTTGCCATGTAAGTTCGGTGGCTGCCATTGGGCGCGATGGATCGGAAGACCTGATTACCGAACGGCACGAATGGAAGGAAAGCAAATACAACGCTGCCTATGCTGTGAGTAAACACAATGCGGAAATGGAGGTTTGGCGTGGCATTGTGGAGGGTCTTGATGCGTTCATGGTGAATCCATCATTGATAATAGGCCCTGGCGACTGGGACCAGAGCACCGGGGTGATCTTTAAGAAGGCATGGAATGGGTTACCGTTTTACACACGTGGAGGAAACTGCTTTGTGGATGCACGCGATGTGGCCGAGGTGATGGTAAGGCTGATGCAGCGTGACGTTCGGAACGAACGGTTCATTATTGGAGCTGAGAACCGATTGCATAAGGAGGTATTTGAACGATTGGCCGAGCACATGAACAGGAAGCCTCCCCGTTTTGAGGCTAAGCCATGGATGACAGAAATCGTTTGGCGCGTGGAGAAGCTGCGGTGTGCAGTAACCGGCCAAAAGCCGTTCATAACGAAAGAAGTGGCGCATAACGCACTGATGCGGAACCGTTACGATAATGCCAAGGTGTTGGAGTTTCTACCTGAGTTCAGGTTCAGGAATATGAACGAGTCGTTTGCGTTCGTATGCGAGCAGTTCCTTACTGATCAGAAGGCTGCTGGTCTGAATTGACCTCGCTTTCCATTTCTGACAGGTTTTCCAGTATCCGGTCGTAGATCACATTCATCTGGTCTGTCTGGGTTGAATAATAGGCCAGACTACTATCGAAAGCCGCTTTGGTGACACCGTGGGAGAGGTAAATGGATTCGAAGTAGTTCCGATACATCTGCTGGGCAGAATCTGGCGGAAAAACCTTGAGGTTCGATGCGGTTTCTACAATGTGCATGTCAACCATGATACTGACCATCTTATCCATATCAATAACGTGGTCCGGTGTCTTTTGCTGGTCCTCCTTGCAGGAAACGGACAGCAGTACGAGCAGAGAAAATAGAAGATAGCGCATGATCATCTGTTGAACTTGAGCCGTTGGCCAAGCACGGAATCATTCAGTTTGCCGTGTGAATACACCGGATTACCATTTACAAACGTATGAACGACCGCTGATGAAAAGGTGGTTCCCTCAAAAATGGACCAGCCACATTTGTAGAGGATATTCTCCTTTGAAACGGTCCATTGGCTATTCGGATCTACAAGCACCAGATCTGCGGCATAGCCTTCGCGGATGAAGCCTCGGTTTTCCAGCTGGAAACAGATGGCGGGTGCGTGACACATTTTCTCCACCATTCTTTCAATGGAGATGGTGCCGTTCTTTACCTGTTCCATCATGGCAGGAAGCGCATGTTGTACCAAGGGTCCTCCCGAAGGTGCTTTGAGGTAAGTATTCTGCTTTTCGTCCCACGTGTGTGGGGCGTGATCGGTGGCTATGATATCGATGCGGTCATCGAGCAACGCCTGAAAAATGCCTTTCCTGTCTGCTTCGGTCTTAACGGCAGGATTCCACTTGAGCAGCGTTCCTTTGGACGCGTACAACGAATCGTTGAAGACAAGATGATGGATGCACGCTTCGGCCGTGATCCTTTTCTTCTCAAGCGGAACAGAATTATCGAACAGGTGCGTTTCCTTTTCTGTTGAAATATGCAGGATGTGCAACCGTGTGTTGTGCTTTTTGGCCAGCTCAACCGCCTTTGATGAGGAAATGTAGCAGGCATCGACATTCCGTATCAACGGATGCTGCTCAATGGGAATGTCATCTCCGAATTGCCGAATGGCTGCAGCTGTGTTGGCCCTTACCGTGGCCTCATCTTCACAGTGAGTGGCTATCAGCATCGGGCATTCTGAAAAGATGCCGTCCAGGGTCTGCTCATTGTCTACCAACATGTTCCCGGTTGATGAACCCATGAAGATCTTGACGCCACAGACATTGCGCGCATCGGTCTTCAGCACCTCATCGAGATTATCGTTGGATGCTCCCATGAAAAAGGAATAGTTTGCCAACGACACCTGTGCAGCTCGGTCATACTTATCCTGCAGCAGTTCCTGAGTGAGTGCGTTCGGAACGGTATTGGGCATTTCCATGTAGCTTGTAATCCCTCCTGCAACGGCCGCACGCGATTCGGTAAAGAGCTCTCCCTTATGGGTGAGGCCCGGTTCGCGGAAATGCACCTGGTCATCTATTATCCCGGGAAGGAGGAACATTCCTTCTGCATTGAACTCCTTCACGGAGCCGCTTACATTGATGCTGCTGGCAATTTTGGTAATGAGCCCATCTTCGATGAGCAGGTCACTTGTTTCTTTCTTTCCCTCGTTTACAATGGTTGCTCCTTTTATCAGGTATCGCGACATCATTCAGGTCTTTTATAGTTCTTGAATAGACTTTTCCACCGCATTTCCAGAACACCGAAAATCGCTTCTTTGAATATTCCAGAGCTCATTTTCGATTCTCCTGCGGTTCTATCGGTAAAAATAATAGGCACCTCTTTAATGGTGAATCCGTACTTCCAGGTCACGAATTTCATCTCTATTTGAAATGCGTAGCCATAGAATTTGATCTTATTGAGCGCAATGGTCTCCAACACAATTCTCCTGTAGCATTTGAAGCCTGCTGTCGTGTCACGTATCTGCATGCCGGTAATGAACCGCACGTACGCAGACGCGTAGTACGACATGAGTACGCGACCCATCGGCCAGTTCACCACGTTCACTCCCTTTATGTAACGGGACCCGATGACCATGTCTGCTGGTTCGTTGACTGCTGCGTTGTACAACTTTGTCAGGTCTTCCGGATTGTGCGAGAAATCGCAATCCATCTCAAAGATGAACTCGTAATGCCGCGCCAACGCCCACTTGAACCCGTGAATATAGGCGGTTCCAAGGCCGAGTTTTCCGGAGCGCTCTTCCAAAAAGAGTCTTCCTTCAAACGCTACCATGAGTTCTTTTACGATGGATGCTGTTCCATCGGGAGATCCATCGTCAATAATAAGAAGGTCGTACTTCTTTTCTAACGACATGACCTTCTCGATCATCGCTCGGATGTTCTCCTTTTCGTTGTAGGTCGGTATGATTACGAGGCTGTCTTGCACGCTTTCGGCTAAATTACTTAACGCTTAGGCTCTTGATCTTGGCAACTAGACTTTTTAACAGCCCTCCTCCCGGAAGGTTGTAAAGAAGCATGACCGCCAAGCTGGAATTGACCGGTTCTTTGGGATAAGAAAGCAGATACTGGAGGATGTGCTTTCCAAGACCTGAGCCGTCCGTTCTTTCAAGGACCCGTATCTTCCTTAACAAAATACTTTTTGAGCGCTGGTCCCAAAAAGATGTAGCTATTCGCTTCGAAACCAGAGGATTCCTCTTCAAGCCTTCCTGAACCTCCAACATGTCTTCCAGCAGATCGAACGTCATTTCTCCGACCACTTCCGGAGTTGTTACCAGATAGTGGCTTTCGGGAACTGCAATAACGTCCAGATCGTTTTCACAGATCATGCGTATCCAAAGCTCAAAGTCTTCATTGATGCTCAATTCTTCGTTGAAGCGGCATTTGGAAAAATGATCTCGTTTGATGCATGCGTTCATACCGATCTGCAACTCAATTATCTTTTGCGGCATGGTATGCGAAAATGCCTCTATCGGTCTTTCGGTCCTTTCTCCCGAAACCCCATTAACCCAGATCATTCTAGTTGCTAAAAAGTCAGCTCCGACAGACCTTTTCTTCAATTCAGACAAATATCCACTGCTCCACTCATCGTCACTGTCCAGAAAACACACATAGTCTCCCTTGGCCCGATCGATACCCACATTTCTGGCTGCACTCCTTCCTTTATTCTGCTGCTTGATGTAAACGATCTTAGGATGAGTGGCCATTAGCCTTGTGATCAACTCCTCGGTTCCGTCTGTTGAACCGTCATCCACTATGATATGCTCGTAATCTTGAAACGTCTGTTCAGACACGCTTCTGATCATTTCCGGCAAGAAGGATGCACGATTGTATGTTGGGGTGATGATGGAGAAGAATGGAGAGGTGCTCATTCGTTATATAACGTTTGAACCACTGTTTGTCCTACTGCTGTCAGGGTGCCTTTGTCAATTCCGCTCAGGTTGTCATCATGGGTATGCCACTTTTTCCAGAATCGGGTGTCGGTGCTGGCATCGTAATGAATGATGTCGATGCACGGGATACCAACGGTCTCGTTGATGTACGTGTGGTCATCTACGATGTACGGGGTCCGGTTATACCTGAAATGGTCAGAATATCCGAGTTGGTTCCCGATTCCCCACACTTTACGGACAATGGGCTCTGCATATTTCATGGAAACGCCTTCCATGGTGAACCGGGCATTTTCTGCACCTACCATGTCCAGCACAATGCCGTAGTCGGCTTTGGGTCCTTCAAAGGCATTGGCCCAATACCGTGAGCCTAGGCAGTAATAATGCTCCGTATCGGTGGTATCGGTATCGTATACGGGCCTTCCTTGGTCTTCCTGGTCGAAGAACACAATGTCCAACCCAACATTGAGAGGTTGGTTGGCAACGATCCGTGCAATCTCAAGCAGTACGCCCACTCCACTTGCGCCATCATTCGCGCCATCAAACGGTTCAGTTCTGAGCGAATCGTCCCTATCAGCATAAGGTCGCGTGTCCCAATGGGCTGCAAGTAGCACGCGCTTTTCGGCAGTTGGGTTGTTCTTGCCAATGATGTTCCGCATGGGAGAAACCACCCCTCCGAACAACACTACGCTATCTATCTGCTCCTCTACCTGAAAACCGAATCGTTGCATGGTGGCAACGAGGTAGTCTCCACAGGACGCATGCGCCTCACTGCCAGGAACACGTGGACCGAAACGGACCTGCCGCTCTATGAAGTGGTATGCAGAATCTGCCTCGAACGTAGGTGCAGGCTTGAGGGCGATATCCGTGTTTGCGTTCCGCTCGGGGTTGCAACCAAGGACAAGCACCGCCATACAGGTGGCAAGGTTCGCCCTAATCAACCTGCCAATCTGCGCCATCTTTTCCGTCCATTATTGTCACTCCGATCGCTTTCAGCTTATCGCGGATCGCGTCTGCCGTGCCGTAATCCTTGTTCTGTTTTGCAGTGCTTCTCAGTTCGAGCAGCACGTCCATCACCTCGTCCAATATTTCTGCGGTTTGACCTGTGTCAGAATCGCTTCCCAGGCCTAGAACCTCTTCAAAATAAACGGAGAAGAGCTGTTTGACCTGCTCAAACTCGCTTTTGCTGGGTATCATCTGTTCCTGTCCGTTCTTAAGGCCATTGATGTATGATGCCATATCGAACAGCGTGGCAATGGTCAATGCCGTGTTCATGTCGTCATTCATGGCGTCTGCCAGAGCGTCCGACCATTTGCTGATCCTGTCGTTTGCCGCCTGGCTTTCCGCATTCCAATTCAGCGACAATTGTCTGGCCACCGCCAACGCGTTCTTAAGCTTCGAATATCCCTTCTGAGCGGCTTTGAGTGCCTCATTGCTGAAATCCAACGTGCTTCTGTAATGCGCCTGAAGTATGAAGAATCGGATGGTCA
>JBFHEW010000085.1:0-8155 GCA_041583955.1 Bacteroidia bacterium
GAAGATCTTACGGCCTTTGGCAGAACGATGATATCCGTCAAGATACGGTTCAGATTGGAGGAAATTCTGTGTGAGTTCCAACTTGGAACTAGGCTTTACATTTTTGAGGCCGGCCATTACTGCAATGCAAATAGCAGGCGGAATGGGCGCATAGAAGGCATCCCACGTATAGGTCATGAGCAGGGCAGAGGCAAGTCCGACTCCCGCACCGATGTACACATCGTGGAAGCTATGTTTCCGTCCGTCCTGCCTTCCTTTGATGTACATCCGCATGTCTTCCACGCCATATTCCACCTCCGGTTCTCCATCGGCAAAATATCCTAGCGTATCAGCGTTGTAAACCACTTCTTCCGAATTGTCCGTGCGCAAAATGGAAAACACCTGATTGCGCGAAACGCTCTTGGTGAACTTTCTCCGTTGAAGCGCTTCGGCTTTTTCAGCTTTTTGCTCTTCCGATTGGTTCTGTAGTGCTGCTGCAAGCTCTCTTTTGAGTTCAGCTTTTTTGATGGTATTCAACTCACGGTTCTTCCATTTCTCAAAATCGGCCGGGGAAAGGGTTTCGAGCTTGTACTTCACATCTGCCTCAAAATCTTTCCGAAGCGCTTCCAGCTTTGAATCGTGCTTTTGTTTCTGTTGCTGTGCCTTACGGGCCAGTTTTTCCTGTTTCAGTTGCCATTTGGCGGTGGCCTGCATGGCTTTCAGTTTCTCGGCCCGCTTGGCGCTGTCCAACTCCATTTTGGCCCGTTGCTGCTCGTTCTGATAGAAAATATCGTTGTAGTCGTAAGAAATCACGGTGCCCTTCAAGGTCTTTATCTTTCCGTTGTTCATCAACAGGCGGTCCTGAGCAAAGGCATTGGCGCACACCGAAGAAATGATTGCTACAACGAAGAATTGGAAAAGCGTCTTGTTCATGCGAGGTCTCAAATATATCCAATTGCGTACTGCCTAGCCGTTTACAGTACTGCAATTTATACAGTTGGATGTGCATAAAATGAACAATACTGACCGTTCGGAATTAAATGCTGTGGTAAATTTGCGCCACCTCACTGAAATCTCCCATGAATCAAGACACGTTTGTCAATCGCCACATCGGCATCAGAAAAGAAGATCTTCAAGAAATGCTTTCGACCATTGGTGTCGCAAGTATTGATGAATTGATCGGTAAGACTGTTCCCGCATCCATCAGAATGCAGAAGGAGCTGGACCTGCCTGAACCCATGACCGAGGTGGAATACGCTGCGCACATCAAAGCCATCGGTGCAAAGAATAAGTTATACAAGAGCTACATCGGTCTTGGATACTACGATACCGTGGTGCCGAACGTGATAAAGCGGAATGTATTGGAGAACCCGGGTTGGTATACGGCCTACACTCCGTATCAGGCAGAGATCGCCCAAGGCAGATTGGAGGCGTTGCTCAATTTTCAGACCATGGTCTGCGACCTTACCGGGCTGGAATTGGCAAATGCATCTCTCTTGGATGAGGCCACCGCTGCCGCTGAGGCGATGATCATGCTATACAATTCACGATCACGGGAAGCCACGAAAAAAGGCGTATGCAAGTTCTTTGTTTCTACCGATTGCTTTCCGCAGACCATCGATCTACTGCATACCCGGTCCACTCCGTTGGGCATTGAGCTGATCATTGGCGACCATAACGATATTCATCTTTCTGATGAGTTTTTCGGTGCGTTGCTCCAATATCCCGCAGTGAATGGAGAGGTGAACGACCTCAGCGCATTCGTTGAGAAAGCGCACGGAGTAGGAGCGGCCGTGGCGGTTGCAGCCGACCTGATGAGTCTGGTACTTTTGAAGAGCCCAGGTTCGTGGGGGGCAGATGTGGTTGTCGGTAATACGCAGCGATTCGGTGTGCCGCTAGGTTATGGCGGACCGCACGCAGCTTTTTTCGCTACGCGCGAGGAGTTCAAAAGGAATATTCCAGGAAGGATCATCGGAGTATCGGTCGATTCTCAAGGAAACCCTGCATTGCGCATGGCGCTGCAGACCCGTGAGCAACACATCAAACGCGATAGGGCCACCTCTAACATTTGCACGGCCCAGGCGTTGCTTGCCATTATGGCCAGCATGTATGCCGTTTATCATGGCCCGAAAGGACTGAAGGACATTGCTTCCAACATTCATCGCAAGACCACGGTTCTGGCCTCTAAGCTCAGATCGATCGGGTACGAGATCCGGTCAAACACCTTTTTCGATACCATACAAGTGGTGCCGCCAAGTGGTGTGAATGTCACCGAGATAAAGGAGTTGGCAGAAGCAGAGCATATCAACTTCCGTTACATCGATAACCGTTCGGTCGGGATATCGCTGGACGAGACGACCGACCTCGGTCAATTGCAGAAGATCTTGGAAGTGTTTTCGCGCGCAGCCGAGTGTGATCCGACCTACGTGAAGCTGGAAGAGTTGAGAGCAAGTACTGCTGCGTTGCCTGCTTCATTTCTGCGCACAGACGAATTCCTCACGCATCCTACTTTCAACTCGTATCACTCGGAAACCGAAATGATGCGGTACATCAAGCGTTTGGAGAACAAGGACATCTCATTGGTGCATTCCATGATCTCACTCGGATCGTGTACCATGAAGCTGAACGCGGCCAGTGAGCTGTATCCGATCAGTATGCCCGAGTTTGCAAACATCCATCCGTTCGTTCCATTATATCAGACCAAAGGATATCAGATCGTTTTCAACGAATTGGAGAAATCGCTTTGCGAGATCACTGGTTTTGAGGCTGTGTCATTCCAACCCAACTCGGGTGCACAGGGCGAGTATGCCGGACTCATGGTCATTGATCAATACCACAAGAGTAGGGGAGACGCCCACAGGAATGTGGCTTTGATCCCGGCTTCAGCGCATGGTACCAACCCTGCCAGTGCCGTTATGGCCGGAATGAAAGTGGTTGTGACCAAATGCGATGAGAGCGGCAACATTGATGTTGATGACCTAAGAGCAAAAGCCGTGGAATATGCAGACACGCTTTCCTGTCTGATGGTCACCTACCCATCAACCCACGGTGTGTTCGAAGAATCGATTCAGGAGGTTACCAGAATCATTCACGAGAACGGAGGACAGGTTTATATGGATGGTGCCAACATGAACGCACAGGTTGGCCTGACCAATCCCGGTCTGATCGGAGCGGATGTGTGTCATCTCAATCTTCACAAGACATTCGCCATTCCGCATGGTGGAGGAGGTCCTGGTATGGGGCCTATCGGAGTAGCCAAACATCTGGCTCCGTTCCTACCAGGTCATTCGGTGGTTCCAATGGGAGGAAGTCAGCCCATCTCAGCCGTTTCGGCAGCTCCTTGGGGAAGTTCACTCATTCTGCTTATCTCTTACGGATATATCAAGATGTTGGGGGCTTCAGGTGTCAAGAAAAGCACCGAATATGCCATTCTCAATGCAAATTATCTGAAGAAGAAACTATCAGGCACTTACAATATCCTGTACTCTGGTAAGCACGATACTGTTGCTCACGAAATGATCCTTGATTGCAGGGATTTTAAGAAGAACTCGGGTGTTGAGGCAGGAGACATTGCAAAGCGGTTGATGGATTTCGGCTATCATGCACCAACGGTCTCATTTCCGGTTGCAGGTACCCTGATG
The DNA here is from genome assembly GCA_041583955.1 of Bacteroidia bacterium. Taxonomy (GTDB): domain Bacteria; phylum Bacteroidota; class Bacteroidia; order UBA10329; family UBA10329; genus UBA10329. The sequence continues at coordinate 3,621 of JBFHEW010000085.1, forward strand.
GTGGAGCCCACCGAAAGTGAGTCGAAGGCCGAATTGGACAAGTTCATATCTGCCATGGTTACCATTCGCAAGGAGATCGGAGAGATTGAAAGTGGCGAGGCAGATGTAACGGATAATGTGCTCCACAATGCTCCGCATACGGCCAAAATGGTTGTTTCTGATGCTTGGAGTCATCCGTATTCAAGAGAAAAGGCTGCGTTTCCGCTTGATTGGGTGTCAGAGTCGAAGGTCTGGCCAGCTGTAGGAAGAGTGGATAATGCGCATGGCGATAGGAATCTGATCTGTACCTGCCCAAGTGTGGAGGAGTACGCATCAGAATCGACATCTGTCTGAACCACTTAGTCGGTTTTTTTGTCGCTAGCAATTCATTTGCGAATGATGCTTGGAAGATAATTTTCAGTCAAGACGTTTTTTTTGGGAAATTTGAGACGAACCAAAATGAACGTAGAATGAAAAAAACTTACCTGCTTGTACTGATCGCTCAAATGATGTTCGGCCTTGCATCTGCACAGACCGATACATTGCTTTGGGAAAACTTCGAATCCGAAAATCTCGATTACATAGAGATCGACTACCCGACAGGGCAACCGAACCTCTATCCGACATGGCTCAATTTCGATGTGGATGGTATTTCCGATGGTAGCGGCTCAGACCGTCCGGACGAGTGGTTCCTTGCATTCGGATTTGCCGATGCCGATAGTTCCAATACCGTACTTGCGAGTAACTCATGGTTGCAGGGCGAGGCAGATGGAGCAGAGAATTGGCTCATTTCCCCACGCATCCACATTCAGGACAATCAGGCCATGCTTTATTGGAAATCGGCACCGTTCCAATTGCCGAGATATTTGGACGGTTACCAGGTATTGGTGTCAACCACGGATAACATAGAAACAAGCTTTACAGACACGCTTGCCGTGTTTGCCGAGTTCGATGGTAATCTGACAACCAATTTCGAGGATACGGCCACGTATGTTTTCACCTCCGGTATCATGCATACGGCACTGGAATATGACTCTGCCGATGTTACCCGGCACACGGGTGTTTTGCAGCAGTGGGAGGCATCGTTAGCAGACTACGAGGGGCAGAATATTTTCATTGCCTTCCGTCACAGAAGCGATGACGATAACCTCTTGTCAATAGATGATATCCTCGTGCTTGGAACAGGTTCGGTCGGAATAAACGAACAGGCCGAAACAGCCGGGTTCAATATCTACCCGAATCCTATTACCGATGAAGCCGCTGTCGTGCTGGAATACGAGCTGACGGAAAGAGCGCGGGTTTCGTATTCCATACTCAGCATGGACGGAAGGTTGATCTCTGAGGGTAACGGGCATATTCAGATGGCAGGGGCTCAACGGTCTCAGATCGATGTGTCTTCCCTTGCGGCTGGGACCTACGTGGTCAATCTGAGAATCAACGGCAGCGTACTGTCTGAGAGACTTACTGTGGTGCATTGAGGATAAACAACCGGAATTGTCTTCTAAACTTCCCTTATTTTAGTACGATTCGTATCTTAGCGGCTCGCAACTAGCGAGTGAACCTATAATTCAATCAAAATAACAATAAAATGAAAAAAATCTACGCGTCAATGCTGGCTTTTGGTGTTGTGTTCGGTGCAAATGCCCAAGTGGCAATGCAACACGCACAGCCTTACAAAACGAAGGCAAACGACAACACCGTTGCTTTGGAGCAACCTGTTGTAACACCATCAGTTGCTGCAACTGGTGATACGATCAATAACCTTTACTTCGATTTCTCTGACCCGACCAACTGGACGCTTGGTAACGTTGGCGGAACTTCTGGTAGCTGGGTGATCGGAACAGATGTTCCTTCGGGAGACTTCCCTATCGATGGGATCCTGTCCACTACTGCAAGCAACGGATTTGCGCTGTATGATTCAGACCTTATCTGCGGAAGCAGTGATGATGCCTATGTGCAACTTGCCAACCCGGTAGACCTTACCGGTTTTGGATCTGTTGCGGTACAGTTCCAGCAGTTTTACAGAAACTTCCAAGGTCAAACATTCTTGGAAGTAAGTGTTGACGGAACTAACTGGACCAGTTATGAGGTGAACGGTTCGCTTGCTGTGAATGCAGCCACTTCGAACCCGAACAATGCTCAGGTTAACATCTCTGCTGTGGCCGCTAACGAAGCTCAGGTATGGATCCGTTTCCGTTACATGGGAGCATGCGACTACGCATGGATGGTTGACGATGTAGCCTTTGTTGAAGGCGCTGAAAGCGACCTTGTAATGCAAAAGGTATGGCATGGTGATATCATCAACGCCTTCGAATACAAGCAGATTCCTTTGGCTCAGGTCCAGGAAGTTGTGATCGGAGCTACATGCTTGAATCAAGGTGGTGCTGAACAAACAGGTGTTGAATATACCTACACGATCACTGCGGACGGTGCAAGTGTAGCTTCTGGAAACTTCTCCGCGTCCAACGCTGCTGTGGCTTCTGCTGCCAGTGATACAACGTGGTACTCAACTGGATTCACTCCAAGTGCCACTGGAGATTATGTTGTTACTGTTTCTGTAGCAGGAGACCTTGCTGATGAAGTACCTGGAAATAACGAAGCATCTTCGTCTTTCAAAGTGAGTGAGAACATCTACGCTCACGATGATGAGGACAATATTGAGTTCCAGATCTACGGTGGAGTTGTTACCGGTACAACCACTCCAAATGAATACAAAGCTGCGATGTACTACGAGACCGTTGCAGCCGCTAACCTGACTGCTGTTCAGGTTGCGTTCGGAGGAAACACTACAACGCAATCGTGTATTGTTGAAGTGTACGATGCGGTTAATGATCAATCGCTTTCAAATCCTATTGTTACAGAAGTGTATGACCTTGTAGCTGGAGATGTACCTACAGGAGGTGAAGTGATCCTTGTGAACATCCTTATCAACGATGGAGACGGAGTTCAGTTGGATGCCGGTGGTCTATACCTTGTAAGCATCGGAAACACAGGAGAAGGAGAGCAACTTTGGATTCTCGCCAGCGATGGTGATGATGACAGAGCTCGACTTGGTTATGGTCCATTCGGACAAGGTGGAGCCATCAATTGGTACACCGGGTATACTACATCTCCAGTGATCCGCGCTAATTTCGATCCAAGCGTTGGAATCGTTGAGAACGAAGATGTTACTTCTGTAAGCATCTATCCTAATCCAAGCTCGGATGATGTGAACATCAACTTCGTATCTAAAGAAGATCAAGACCTTACCATCAACATCATCGCAATCGATGGGTCTTTGGTATTTGCCAAGAACCTGAGCGCCAAAGTTGGTCAGTCAACAAGAACATCTGTTGATGTTTCCAACCTTTCTGCTGGAATGTACATGGTTCAATTGATGGGAGCTAAATCATCGCTCACTCAAAGAATCGTTGTTCAGTAATAGACTGTTCAATTGAAATTGAAAGGCCAGTTCTGCAAAGGACTGGCCTTTTTTCTTTAACACTTTTTTGTGAGAGTGTTATATGTAAAAGACTAAATTCGTCTTAGCTTATTAAGACCGAAAACATGAAGAAACCTTACCTATTTGTGCTTGGCCTTCTTTCGATGGCCACAAACTCATTCAGTCAGCAAAAACCACTGAATTTCCCCTCTCATGAGGTAGCCGAGCAGTCGGAGACGGCATTACCTTTTGCGTCTGAACTTCCGGATGACCGCTCAAGAGCAGAACGACCAACTACAGCTGTGATTGGGAGAGGAGGCTCAGCAATACTATGGCAGGAGGATTTCGGTGGAGGTTTTCCTGCCGGTTGGGCAGTTGACGACCTCTCGGGCATAAACCCTTGGAAATGGTCTACGAACGGTTCTCATGGGAATTTCAACGGTAGTAATGCCAGCGACTATGATGACCCGATAAACTCCACTACGGCCAGTAACGGCTTTCTTATCAACGATCCTGATTCTGCCAATCATTTCACGTATGGACAGCCGTCCGGAACCACGTATCAATACTTGGAGTCCTATTTTGCTACAAGTGAGATAGATCTGGGAGCTTCCTTTTCCAGTCTTCTTCTTGAGTTTGAGCAAAGTTTCAGGTTCAATAATGGTGTTGACATGCTAGTGCAGGTAAGTGCCGATTCGGTTAACTGGACAGATTACACGGTACAGGGCAATGCGAACAACAACACAGCCTCGGCCGACCCGGATCTTGTAAGCATCAATATTTCCGGTGCTGTTGGCGCTTCTCAAACGCTATTCATCCGTATTGGTTGGTCCGCAAGGGTCTATTTCTGGATGATAGACGATATGCGTATTGTAGAAGGGCTTGATAACGATCTGGCCATGACCGATGTGTGGCATGGAGACATTTTCCAAGCGTGGGAATATCAGCAGATTCCTTTGGCTCAGACTCAGGAAGTGGTGATCGGGGCTGCTTGCATCAATCAGGGAGGCACGCCTCAGACGAATGCCATCTACACTTATGATATTTCCGTTGGAAGCACTTCTGTTGCATCTGGAAGCTTTGCTGCCAACACAACAAGTATCGGATCAACAGGTAGAGATACCACATGGTATGC
>JBFHEW010000086.1:0-8144 GCA_041583955.1 Bacteroidia bacterium
AGCGCATGCGGTCGGTTTGTTCGGAGAGGGCAGAGGCAGGGTGTCGGAATTGGGTCTGGAGCGTGAGGTTTACGCCCGTCTGGTGACCTTTTCAAAAGCCCTGGGATGCCACGGTGCAGCGGTGCTTTGCAACGACAATCTCCGACAGTTTCTGGTCAACCATGCGCGGTCGCTCATCTTCTCCACTTTCACGTCAAATCACTCCCTTCTGGCCGTGAAATGTGCGTATGACATGCTGTCAGTACATGATTATAGTGAATTGAATATCAGTCATTTGATTGGATTATTTAATCAATCAGTAAAAGAGATGTCAGGGGTAAGGCAGATCGGTGGCGAAAGTCCTATTTTGGGTGTCATAGTGCCCGGGAATGCAGCGGTGCGAGCGGTTGCAGCGGCCATGCAGAATGATGGATTTGATGTGCGCCCGATCGTTTCTCCAACCGTCCCGAAAGGCACCGAACGCATTCGGATCTGCTTACATGAATTCAACACTGAACACGAGGTGAAAGCACTGGTCGCTTCGTTGCAAAAAGCGTTGATGCATGTCGGTTAAGGGGTTGTTCATAACCGGAATCGGAACCGATGTCGGGAAGACCGTTGCATCGGCTGTTATGGCCAAAGCACTGCAAGCGGATTATTGGAAACCCGTTCAATGTGGCGACCTCGATAATTCCGATAGCATCAAGATTGCACGGTTAACTGGTTTGAAAACGCTTCCTGAGGCTTACCGGTTGAAAGCTCCGATGTCGCCACATGCGGCAGCCGAATTGGAGGGAATTGAACTCAGCATTACCCAGATTGATCTCCCAATATCGGACAAACCTATTGTGGTGGAAGGGGCTGGAGGCGTGATGGTTCCATTCAATTCCAAGGAAACATACCTTGATCTGATGATAGAATTGAACCTGCCTGTTGTGCTCGTCACGCGCCATTATTTAGGCAGTATCAACCACACCTTGCTGAGTTGGAAAGTGCTAAAAGAGGCAGGTTTGAATGTGGTAGCGCTGGTCATCAGCGGAAAAGCGCATAAAAGCACGGAGGACTATTTTGCAACTCAGATGGATGTACCGTTCATTCGGATAAACGAGTTTGAAGAGGTTAACGCGGAGGCAATTGCTTCTGAAGCTGAGCGATTAAAGGTTTCAATCCGCCAATTAGCAGATTAGCGAATGACCATTTGCTAATTTGCACATTTGCTCATCATGAAAGATTGGAGAGAAAAGGATAGAGAAGCGGTCTGGCATCCATTCACAGCCGTGAATACGGATACGGTGAACGTGCCGATTGTCCGCGGGGAAGGAGTGTGGCTTATCGATGCAGACGGAAATCGCTACTTGGATGCGATTTCCAGTTGGTGGGTGAATTTGCACGGCCATTGCAATCCGTACATCGCAAAGCGTGTAGCTGAACAAGTTATGAAACTGGAACACGTGATGTTTGCGGGTTTCACGCACGAACCAGCGGTTGAGTTGGCTTCTCGGTTGCTTGAGAAAATGCCCGAGCAATTCACCAAGGTTTTCTACTCTGATAACGGCTCCACGGCTGTGGAGGTCGCGCTGAAAATGGCGTTCCAATATTGGTTCAATCAAGGAACGCCAAGAAGGAAAGTGATTGCATTGGAAGACGCTTATCATGGAGATACGTTCGGTGCCATGGCTGTAGGTGGTAGAGGTGTGTTCTCCAAGCCTTTCGACCCGTTTCTGTTTGAGGTGGAATTCATTCCAACTCCTGTCACAGGAAAAGAAAGTGAGACTTTAAATAGATTATCTCAAATAATTGAAAAAGAAGAAGTTGCTTCTTTTATTTATGAACCGTTGGTGCAAGGGACCGCAGGTATGCAGGTCTATTCTCCCGAGGTTCTGGACAAGATGATTTCCATCTGTCGCGAGAAGGGAATCATCATCATTGCAGATGAGGTGATGACCGGTTTCGGCCGCACAGGCTACCTATTTGCGATGGATCAATGCGAACAGAAACCTGACCTCATTGCGCTGAGTAAAGGTATCACAGGTGGCTTCTTACCGATGGGCGTGACGGTCTGCACCGAGGAAATGCACAATTCGTTCTGGGGAGATGGAGAAGAAAGAAAGATGAAGACCTTCCTGCACGGTCATTCCTACACGGCCAATCCTTTGGCATGTGCAGCGGGTTGTGCTAGTCTCGACCTCATGGAAAAGGAGGATACGTGGGATAACATCAGACGGATTGAACGACAGCACTCAGAATTCGCCCTAGAAGCAGCAGAATTAAGCGGTGTGGCAGCCGTTCGACATAAAGGCACCATCTTGGCCATCGAGTATGAAACAGGCGCTCAGACCGGCTATTTCAATTCCCTGCGCGACCGTTTGTATGATTTCTTTCTTGGGCGTGGTATCATTCTCCGTCCACTGGGAAACATCATTTACATCATTCCGCCTTACTGCATCACGGAAGATGAATTGAATGCTATCTATCAGGCAATCCGGGAGTTCAATATCTGAGGTTCAGCGTTCAAAGTCTTCCTGCCTTGAATTTTAAACGTTCAAATCGGAACTGTTCAGTTCACTTCCCGTTTCTTCAACCACTCTTCCCACGGTGTTTCCTTGTAAGCGTTCTCAGCTAGGTATTCCAGAATGGGTTGAATGGTCTGTGCATCCAAGTAGCCGGCAACAGGCTGTATCATGTTCATCCCTTCGTCAAGAAAAACCGTGGTAGGGTAACTCATTTTTCCTTGCAGTAACTCTTTGGCGATCTCATGATGACCGCGTCTTCCGTTAGGTACGAATACGTAGGTTCTGCCTCCCAATGTGATGGGTTCTTCCTGTTCGGCATCGAGTTTTACGGCATAGTAGTGCTTGTTGATGTAGTCAATGACCGTTGGGTCTGAAAACGTGGTGGCATCCATTCGTTTGCACCAGCCGCACCAATCGGTGTAAACATCGATCAGGACCTTCCGAGGTGCGGTTCTTCTCAGCTCATCGGCCTTCTCGATCGAAACCCAATTGATGCCTTCCTTTTTGGCTTTTGTCTGTGCAGAGATAGGGGCAGAGATGCAGAGAAAGAGAAAGATGAGAGGAATTGAACTCAGATATTTCATGTGTGCAAAGTTAAGATTGAAATGCCAACCATTCGGTTGAATACGTGTTTGCATCGTATGTGCAAATTCCGCTCCAAAGGGATGCATTTCCTTATTTTCGGCATCTCAAGCATACCCAATGAAGATCAGAAAAGTACTTGTTGCCAATAGAGGTGAAATAGCCATCCGTATTCTGCGAGCCTGTGTGGAGTTGAAACTGCGTACGGTTGCGGTCTACACCTTCGAAGACCGATACTCGCTGCATCGCTACAAAGCGGACGAGAGCTACCAACTTGGCAAGGATACAGAGCCACTCAAGCCTTACCTTGATATCGAAGAGATCATCAATCTGGCGTTGGAGAAGAATGTGGATGCCATTCATCCTGGCTACGGTTTCCTATCAGAGAATGAGGAATTCGCCCGAAAGTGTCGCGAGAATGGGATTGTATTCATTGGTCCGGAACCGGAAGTGATGGCCCAATTGGGCGATAAGGTGGCGGCCAAAAAGGTGGCCAAAAGCTGCGATGTTCCGATCATTGAAAGCAGCGACAAGGATCTGAAGGACGTGAAGACAGCATTGGCCGAGGCGGAACGGATCGGATTCCCGCTGATGTTGAAGGCTGCTTCGGGCGGTGGAGGCCGTGGAATGCGGGTGATCCGTGAAGCGAGCGAGTTGGAAAATGCCTTCAATGAAGCCAAGCGCGAAGCCGGACGTGCCTTTGGCGATGATACCGTATTCCTCGAGAAATTCATCGAGAACCCAAAGCATATTGAGGTTCAAATTGTAGCGGATAACGAAGGAAACACCATTCACCTGCACGAACGCGACTGTTCGGTTCAGCGCAGGTTCCAGAAGGTGGTGGAAGTGGCTCCGGCCATGGGCTTGGATCAAAAGGTCCGTAAGCGGCTGTTCGAGTATGCAGTGAAAATTGCGAAGGCGGTTAAGTACAATAACGTTGGAACGGTTGAGTTTCTGGTCGATCCGCAAGGGGAGATCTATTTCATCGAAGTGAATCCGCGTATTCAGGTGGAGCACACCGTTACCGAAATGGTCACCGGAATCGACATTGTGAAGCTACAGATCCGCATTGCGATGGGTTTCAAATTGTATGAGGATGAGATTGCCATTCCCGATCAGTCGGCCATTACGGTGAATGGTTTTGCCATTCAATGCCGCATAACGGCCGAAGACCCTGAGAATGACTTCAAACCCGATCACGGAACGCTTTACACCTATCGTCCAGCCGAAGGCTTCGGCATCCGCCTCGATCCTGGAAGTGTGTATTCGGGTGTTCGCATCAGCCCGTTCTTCGATTCGCTTTTGGTGAAGATATGTGCCCATTCGCGTACGTTGGATGGCGCTGCCCGCAAGATGACGCGCTGTTTGCAGGAATACCGGATACGTGGGGTGAAGACCAACATCCGTTTCGTGGAGAATATCGTGAATCACGAGGTGTTCAAGCGGGGAGAGGCCACGGTCAACTTCATTCCAAGTCACCCTGAATTGTTCAAGTTTGTGAAAGGTCGCGACCGTGCCACCAAGATCGTGAAGTTCCTTGGCGAAATAACGGTGAACGGTAATCCTGACGTGAAATTCACAGACGACAGGAAAGTACTGCTGAAGCCGATCGTTCCGGAATACAAACGATTTGCAGCGTACCCGAAAGGAACCAAAGACCTCTTGAACGAACTCGGACCTGAGCGTTTCAGTGAATGGTTGCGCAAGGAGAAGATGATCCATTACACGGACACCACCATGCGTGATGCGCATCAGTCGTTGTTCGCTACGCGCATGAGAACGTACGACATGCTACGTGTGGCCGAAAGCTATGCGAAGAACCATCCGGAGATATTCAGCTACGAGGTATGGGGCGGGGCTACATTCGATGTGGCATTGCGCTTCTTGCACGAAGATCCTTGGGAACGATTGGCCGAACTCAGAAAGGCCATTCCGAACACACTTTTGCAAATGCTCATCCGTGGTTCAAATGGGGTGGGATACAAGGCCTACCCCGACAACATGGTCGAGAAATTCGTGGAAAAATCGTGGGAAACCGGAGTCGATATCTTCCGGATCTTCGACAGTCTTAACTGGATGAAAGGCATTGGGCCGTGCATTGAGTATGTGCGTTCCCGAACCGAAGGAATTGCAGAAGGCGCCATGTGCTACACGGGCGACATTCTTGATCCGGAGAGAAGCAAATACACGCTCGAATACTACTTGCAACTGGCCAAGGACATAGAGAACGCAGGAGCACACATTCTGGCCATCAAAGACATGGCCGGATTGCTTAAACCCTATGCTGCAACCGAACTCATCACCGCATTGAAGGATACGGTCAAGATCCCGATTCATCTGCACACGCACGATACCTCTTCGCTTCAACCCGCCACGTATCTCAAGGCCATTGAAGCAGGTGTGGATGTGGTGGATGTCTCCCTGGCATCGGTGTCTGGTCTTACCTCGCAACCCAACTTCAACTCCATCTTGGAAATGATGCGTTTTCATGAGCGCGAGAATCCGATCGATATCCATCGTCTCAACGAATTCTCAAACTACTTCGAAAACGTACGCGATTACTATTATCCGTTCGAAAGCGGCATGATGGCCAGTACGGCAAGTGTTTTTCAGCACGAGATCCCGGGTGGGCAATATTCGAACCTCAAGCCGCAGGCCATTGCATTGGGATTGGCAGATAAGTTTGAAGACATCAAATTAATGTATGCCGAAGTGAATGAACTCTTTGGCGATGTGGTTAAGGTCACACCTTCATCTAAAGTTGTAGGTGATATGGCTTTGTATCTAGTATCCAATGGGTTAACGGTTCAGGATGTGCGCGAGCGGGGCGATACGATATCATTCCCTGAAAGCGTTGTCGACTTCTTTCAAGGGCACCTTGGTCAGCCGCATTTCGGATTTCCTGAAGATGTACAGAAACTGGTCCTTAAAGACCGACAGCCGTTCACCGACCGACCGAACAGCCACTTGGAGCCGATTGATTTTGATAAGGGATTTGCAGATTTCAAGAAGAAGTTCGATCCCTCGCTCAAGTTCACCGATTACCTTTCGTATCTCATGTATCCGAAGGTGTTCTCCGACTACTACAAGCAGAAGCAACTCTATGGCGACCTGAGCAAGATTCCAACGGGCAATTTCTTTTACGGAATGAAGCTGCGCGATGAGACGTTGGTTGAGATAGGGGAAGGTAAGAACATCATCATTGAACTATTGTCCATCGGGCCGGCTGATTCAAACGGCATGCGCACATTGTTTTTTCGAGTGAACGGAATGACGCGGAATATCGAGATTCTGGATAGGAGCCTCAATATCGTCAAGAGCGAACATGAAAAAGCTTCGAAAGAAGACGCCAATCAGGTAGGTGCGCCACTGCAAGGACTGCTAAGTAAAGTGCTGGTCAACAAAGGCGATAAAGTGAAGAAGAATCAACCCCTCTTCATTATTGAGGCCATGAAAATGGAGACAACAGTAACGGCAACTGGTTCTGGAACAGTGAAACGGGTAGTGTTGGACGATGGTACCTTGGTCGAGTCTGACGACCTTGTGGTCGTGTTGGAGTAAGAATACCGTTTCAGTCAGTTTCGGTTCGCCTCAGACCAGCGCGTTCTCGTAGCCGGAATCGATGCAGAACAAACAGGAGATGCGAGATCGGTTCACGATCTCCATCATTTCCTTTGTGCTTAAACCAGCAGGGATGGAAATGATGTTCAGGTCGGAGTTCTTTTCGGTCGGAATCAGTTCTTTCAAACTGCCGTTCATCAGGTTTACAGTGGTTTCGGCTGGAAACCGCACCATATCCTTGAAAATGGTCGTATCGCTGACAACCGTTTCGTTCCCGTTTCCAACGATGTTCACATTGATGGTTCCATTCCAATTCTTGTTGATGATGATGGAAAGAAGGATGGCGAGGTCGTTGTTCCCAAGGTTATAGGCTCCGTCCCAGTTCGTAGGCAGGTCAACGATCCAAAGCGATATGTTCTTCTCTATGGCCAGGCTGGCCGTGCTGAACGGGATGTAGTAAAGCAGTCCGTAACGGTTTCTTATGGCATCCTCTATCAGTGTGTCGTACCGGTCTGTGGCCGTATTGGTGGTTTCAATGGTGGTGAATAAGGTATTCGGTTTGAAGAAGGCGGCATTCAACGCCTGCATGGTCACATTCAACGAGTTGTTGAAGTTGAAATTGTCGACCGTGGTATTCGACACCGGGATGTTTATTTCCTTGAATTTGCTGGCTACGGTCGGAAGGAATTCGGCCAAACGTTGCTGTTCGGTCACATCCTCATTCAGAATAGACACGAGTTTGATGGATCCTTTCGGGTAAACAATGGATTCGATGAGCTTGAACGATGAGCGGATGTCTTTCGGGTAAAGCACCGGAATGAGCAGGTCGGGCCGCCATGACCGCGCCTCTCTTTTCGGATTCAGTTCGGTGGTTTTCTTGGTCGACCATTCTGCCAGTGCGGTGAAAAGACCACTGCGCGAGTCGCCCGCTGCCGAGTGGATCTGTTTCCTTACCAGATAGAAGTAGAAGGCAATGATCAGAATGAGCGATATCAGCGCCACAAACGCATTCATGATGAACATGACGGTAATCGACCCGAACGCCCCTATCAGTGGCACGATGATCGGAATTTTGAGCGATGGTCGGTAACTGGGTAGGCCGAGTGATTGCTCTATCAATGCCACCACATTCACCATGGCATAGGTGATCATGAAGAACATGGTCAGAAGTGGTGCAATGGTGTTCAGGTCGCGAAGCGAGATCCCTAGAAGGACGATCACAGCCGTGATGATCATGGCATTGACCGGTTCTCCTCGGTTGGATATCTTGGCAATCACTTCGCTCTTCGGAAGTATCTGCTTTTCTCCCAAGGCTAGAAGGATCCTCGGTGCGCCAACAAACGAGCCCAATGCAGAGGAAAGCGTTGCGCCAAGCAAACCTGCCAGTACGAGTGGGGGAAACAGGGCGTGATCAATGAATACGTTGTAATTGCTTGCCAATTCCTCTGGAGTGGCCATGACCGCTGCCACGAAGATCAACGAGAAATAGATGATGGCCGTAAGGATCAC
>JBFHEW010000087.1:0-8087 GCA_041583955.1 Bacteroidia bacterium
GTACCACTTGCCAGAAGAGCGTATTGCGCGCTACCCGCTCAGCAACCGTGATACCAGTAAACTGTTGGTTTACCGCAACGGAACGATAGCCGAACAGACATTCAACCGACTTCCATCATTACTGGAGCCGAACGATTGCCTGGTGTTCAACGATACAAGGGTCATCCATGCGCGCATCCATTTCCAACGACAGACCGGTGCCAACATAGAGGTACTTTGCCTCGAACCTGTACAGCCCAAGGAAGTAACAGAGGCATTCGCCAGCACAAGAACTACCGTTTGGAGGGCCATGGTGGGCAACGCCAAACGCTGGAAAATGGGAGAGATGCTCACACGGATCATCCCTTCTGAGGCTGGGAGCTACGCATTGCATGCCGAGCTAATCGGTAAAGAACCGGATGCGTTCCTGATCCAATTTTCGTGGGAAGCTGGAGTCACCTTTGCCGAGGTGCTGGATGATGTCGGACAGCTTCCGCTACCACCTTATCTGGGGCGCGATACGGAGCCTGAGGACGAAGTGCGTTACCAAACGGTCTATGCGCAGGCAGATGGCTCGGTGGCAGCACCCACTGCCGGATTGCATTTCACATCGCGTGTATTTGATGACTTGCGAGAGCGTCAAGTGAGGTCGCTTTTCGTGACGCTGCATGTGGGCGCGGGTACTTTCAAACCCGTTAAATCCGCCACCATGCAAGACCACCAGATGCATTCCGAGCACATTCTGGTTTCCTTGAACACCATAGAGAATATGCGCCAAGCTGCCGATGGTAACCGTATCATAGCCGTTGGAACCACATCGCTGCGTACCATTGAAAGCATTTACTGGTTCGGGGTCAAACTATTGACGGGCCACGAAGCTGACGAGTTGACGGTAGGGCAGTGGGATCCTTATCAATTGGCCACAGAAGCCGTGGCAGTGTCGGTGGCATTGGATGCCGTGCTGGACTGGATGCGTAAAAATGGAAAACGTCAGCTTAGCGGCCACACTCAGTTGCTCATTGCACCGGGCTACCGCATACGCATGGCACAGGCGCTTATCACCAATTTCCATCAACCACAAAGCACGTTATTGCTATTGGTTGCGGCCTTTATCGGGCCCGATTGGAGACGCGTCTATGATCACGCCATGCAACACGGATTCCGGTTCCTGAGTTTTGGAGATAGCTCCATTCTTTTCCGAAATTGATTCCGACCGGTCAGCGGTACGGATAGCGGTCACCTTCGGGCGGATGATGCGCCTCCTTCATGGCTTTACCCTGTTTGACCAGTTCTTTCATATAGGTATATAGCGGATACTGCAGACGGTAAAGAAGGTCGGCCAGTACGGTGTCGGTCTCAGCAGCGCGTAGCATCCAGTCGGCATCCGGGTCGATACGTCCCGTGCTATTACCCAGTCCGGGCACCCTTGTGGAGAGGCGATTCACATCCTCTGCCTCGGCCCAATAGTCGGTTACATCCATTGGCAACAGGCTTGGGAAATCGGACCACGCCTCTATGAACGTTATCTCGCCCTGATCGTTGAATGTGAATTCCTCGTAGATAGGTATGCGTTTGCCGCTGTAATTGAAGACCACGTGGCATCGGCAGAAAGGTTGTTTTTCAAAATACTGGCAGTCGATGGTGTCGTATTTTGTCGGATACAGCTTCAGTAGAATGTCCGTATTGATGAGGTTCCGTCTTTTGTAACCTGTAAGTAGCAGCCACGGATGCCACTCCCAACGTATCACCAGATCGGAGTATTCCGGTCTTACTTTGATGGGCACCGAAGATTCCATGGTGAGAAAATATTTCACGCCTTGATCGATATAATATTCGGCAGAATGCTTCGGTGTAAGCCTAGTGGAAAAGGCCGAGTCTACATCATTCTCTTCGAATCGATCGGTACTGTTCGTTCTTACCGTTGTGCACGTGCAAAGACCAGTGCAGGTAAAAAGTAACAGCAGGATCACATGTTTCATAAGGCAACGGTAAGGGCTTCGAAAGCTATTACGTTTTCCTTCAGTGGCTGCGGTTCGGAAGATTCAAAGCCATGTCAGAATTCGCCCAAAGGTACTTCTGAACGCTTGAATGTAATGCCATGAAGCCTAGATCAACTGCAGCCATTTGAGCCCTAGGATGCATAGGATGCTTACCGTGATACCCAGGAACACTTTCCCGAAATCCGTATAGACCATTCGGATGCCCTTCTTCATTGTTCCGGGGAAAACCCTTTGGCGCAGCGCTATCTCGCGGCCGGCCAATACGCCTATGAAGGCCCACGTGGTGCTCATAGGAACATCATTCACCATGGTGAACACGAACAGCACGCTTCCGTACATGAAATCGATGATGGTGGCCGAACGTATGTTGGAAGAGTTCGATTTGTTCTCAACCACCTTCTGTATGGACCCTCCTTTGTTCCGTATGATGATGGTGAGAATGCTAAGCAGCACGAAAAGCGACCCTAGCATTTCCCAAGGTCCCAGTTTCTTGGGCAGAAAAACATAGAGGTTGGCAAAATCCTGAATGAGCCAAAGGCTCCACAGCAAGCTGGTACTGACCCATTGGAGCACCACCCACCGCGTTCTGTTCTGTTTCAGTTTCAGCGTTGTGGGGTCTTCCCATCGATAGACGGCCAAACCATAGACAACGTAAGCAGATACAAAGGCCACAACGTAGCCCAAAAAGGACTTGAGTAGCATGTTTTCAATGACCACCTGTCCGGAGAAAATGCTCAGTATCAGGAACGTGGTACTTACCGGAATACCGAAACGCGTGATGAACAGAAGCAGTGCGGGTGGAACCAGGTGCCAGACGGTCATTTCAACAGCGTTGTCAATGTGATCCAATCTTCCGAAACTCACATCTCCAGCGTTCAAGTACCATCCGGTTACAAGCACCGCGCTCATGATGCCGCCAATGAACAGGCACTGCTGCCACCAACGGTAATGTTTGTTCGATTGAAGGAATGTACCGAGAGTCTGAATCACGTCATTCCCAATGACTGAGTATGCAGCTAAGACAAAGCCAATGTAATTGATCATGCGTTGGGTAGTACTGAAAGGATGGCGTGTTTCAAACCAGACGTGTCAACAGGGGAAAGGTAGGGAAAACCGAACGGTCCAACAGGCTTGTCGGCCTGTCGGGTCGTTCGGTCTATTGGCTGTCAGGCAGTGGCCTTATGCCGTTTGGCAGGCGGCTGGGCCGTCCATTGTGTTTGAGTTGGAATGCGTAACCGCAGCTCCTCACTGATCAGTGCGTACCAGCGTTCAGCAAACTCAAGTTCTCCGCTGAGGTGCAGATCGCTTTCAATGCTGAAAATGGGCACCTTGATGTGTGCTTGCGTTTTGCTCTTCGGTATGAAATGCAGCGTCAGCGACTCAACCAGCAGGTAAGTGCCTCGGTCGCTTTTAACGTTGCTACATTCCTTGTCCAACTTGCACGAACTCATATCGTTCAAATTCACAACTACCTTATAGTCACTTTCAGGTAACTGCTTCACTACGAAGAGCAGTTGCTGCTTTTCGTCCAAGGCAATGCCCATTTTTCCGATGAATTCTTCACGGAACACGTTGCCTCCGTGCTCGGTAACATGCTCCGTAAGAAGCCTTTTAAGTGATTGGTTCAATTTATTTCTAGAGATGGCCACAGCCAAAAATGGCAGGCCACAGATGGAAACCAGAATGGTTCCCAGAATGATCATTTCCGTATTCATTTCAATTTGTTTTTTGTTCGTTCGATGAGCGCGCCAATCGTTGGCATGCTCTTTAATTCAGGTTGACCGTTGGGGGGCAACGCATGTTAAGAACGATCTACCAGAACGTATGAAAGGGAAAAATGACCTGCCTGATGTCAGGTTGCAGTAACACGTTGCCCGAAAGGGATAGTGCCAGCCCAAGTTCTTGGGTCAAACCATGTTCCAGCAAGCTGGAAAGGTTGGAGTAAGGCTTTGATACCTTGATTCTGAGAATGGTGAATGCTGATCCTGGATCGACAGATTGAAAGTGCAGTTCGATGCCCTCCGCTACAGCTGACTGTACGCAGCTGTTATCGCAAAGAGGCAATATCAGGGAAGCATTTTCTGCTGCCCCAAGGCGCGGCCCAGAACTGACTACGACCAACACGTACAGCGCCAAGGCCAACGCGGTCATGAAAAATCTGATGGGTGCTTTCACGCTACAAAATTAGAGTCGCTTCATGCACGTTATTCCGTGCATCGAAAATATTTCCGGTGGCTTCTCCTCAAACGGTGGTTGTGGCTGCCATCAGCGTCTTGTAATCGATCAAGCTCTGCTCGATCACCTTTCTTGCGGCTCGGGCATCCTGAAAATCCTCCACTGCCACGGTTTTGTTTTCCAGCTTCTTGTATTGTTCAAAAAAGAACTTCAGTTCACGTAGGAAATGGGTCGGTAGTTCAGAGATGTCGTTGATGTGGTTCACACTCATGTCGTAGTTGGCCACGGCAATGATCTTGTCATCGGCCGATCCACCATCGAGCATCTGCATCACTCCGATAACCTTTGCTGAAACAAGGCAAAGTGGCACAATGCTGATCTGAGATAGAACAAGTATGTCCAATGGGTCATTGTCATCACAATATGATTGAGGGATGAAACCATAGTTGGCCGGGTAATACATGGATGAGAACAGTACGCGATCCAGTTTCAGCATCCCTGAATCCTTGTCCAATTCATACTTCGCCCGAGAGTCTTTCGGGATCTCTATTACGCTTGTTACGATGTTTGGAGCATCTTCTCCAGGATGCACACTATGCCATGGGTTTTTAATGTCGTAGTTCATTGCTGTTGTAAGGTTATGATATCGGTCTGCAACGCGTTTAACAGGAATGACGTGCCTCAAGGGACGTGTTGTATATCTGAACGTGCAGTTCGGGTGGCCTTGGTGGTTAGGTCCGGTCGTTGTTTTATGGCGCAAATGTACAATGGAGCATGATGCGCGAGTAAAACATCTGAAGAAATTCTTTGCGGTTTTGCTACGAAGGATTTCGGTGTGATGATTCAGGTCTGATCAAAGACCAACAGCTGCAGGAAAGCAGCATTCATTCTGGATTTTTTGCTCGCTGACGTTATCGCTAATTAGTACCTTGAGCGCCCATGAAAACCTTCTTAGAAGACATTGCCATAGAACTCCTGAAAGCCGGAGGGAACGACTTCTCCGAAACGTGCATCGTATTGCCCAACAGGAGGGCAGGTGTGTTTCTGAGAGACGCTATTTCGCGCCATAGCTCAAAGGCCATTTGGGCCCCAAAGGTGCTTTCCATCGAGGATTTCGTTTTCAGTCTGTCCACTCTGGTCAAAGCAGACCAGACCACTTTACTGTTCAGCTTCTATGAGGTTTACAAGCAATCGGTTTCCGACCCTCAGAGCATTGAGTTGTTTGCCAACTGGGCCCCAACATTCCTGTCTGATGTGAATGAGCTGGACCTAAACCTGATAGACGCTGAAGATATATTTGCGCAGCTGTATTCGGTTGAGCGCATTTCGCGCTGGAACCCCGAAACCGGCAAACCGACCGATTTCCAGCAGCGACACCTCGATTTCGTAAAGCAGCTTTATCCATTCTACCTGCAGTTGAGAGAAGCGTTGGCGCAGCGCAAGGTAGGCTATCAGGGAATGGCATTCCGGGAAGTGGCCGAGCAGGTAGAGAACGTGATAAGTAATTCCGAGTGGAAACAGGTCTGGTTTGCAGGTTTCAACGCACTTACCATCGCAGAAGAGCACATCATCCATGCATGGCAGCAATCAGGCAAAGGAACCGTGTTCTGGGATATGGATGCATTCTATGCCAACGATCCGCTCCACGAAGCAGGGCATTACATGAGGCGATATGTCGCGGGAAGAAGCGTACTCAAGGTCAGTGAGGATTATCACTGGCTTGGAAATCGCCTGGCCACGGAGCAGAAGGAGGTTCACCTCATTGGCGTTCAGCGCAATATGGCCCAAGCGCAGGTGGCCGGTGCCATTCTTAAGGATAAATTGAAGGGTAACGCTGAGGGAACGCTAGCAAACACGGCCGTGATTCTCAATGATGAGAAAATGCTTATTCCATTGTTGAGCTCCTTACCGGTTGCATTGAATGGGGTCAACATCACCATGGGCTATGGTTTGGCCCATTCGCAAAGTGCGGTGCTGGTAGAGAAACTGTTCAAATTGTACCTGAGGTTTGAAGAACAGGGGCAACGGTTTCATCTCGTTGATATTATGGCATTGAAAGAGGATGCCTTCTGCCGGCAACTGTCTTCTTCGTTTCTCGGCAATTGGAATGCCACCGAGAAAGCAATGTACTTCACCGCTGACCAGTTGAACGATACGGATCTCGGTAAACTCTTCTTCAGCGAGGAATTGGCATCGGTGGTCGGATTCCTTGAAGGAATAAAGCGCATCATGACCCAGTTTGGTGCCCAACTGGCTGCAAATGGAAGCGATTCGCTCGAACAGGAGTTCCTTTTTCTGCTGGATGGTTTGGCGCAGCGTTTACTCGATCTCAATGCAGAGTTCGGAGGAATAGATACCATCCGTACTCTCCATTCGTTCTGGAAACAGTTGCTGCGAAACCAACAGCTCGATTTCGTTGGAGAGCCGCTGCATGGATTGCAGGTAATGGGAATGCTCGAGACCAGGAACCTCGATTTTGAGGAAGTGGTCATTCTCGGAGTGAACGAGGGGAATCTCCCTTCCAGTTCACATTCCAACTCTTATTTCACATTCGACATACGTAGAGCGTATGGATTGGCCTGTCAGAATGAGCGCGATGCCGTTACGGCCTATCACTTCTACCGCCTGTTGCAGCGGGCCAAGAAGGTATACCTCGTTTACGATCAAGACACCGATTCGCTTGGAAGAGGGGAGGTAAGCAGGTATGTACGGCAATTGAAGATGGAGAAGAAGCCGAACATCACGCTCCGAGAATGGAATCTGCAGCAGGATATTCCTTCAAGTGTGTTTGCACCACAGATCACTATTGAGAAAACCGATGCTGAATACCAGAAACTATTGGCTGAGGCTGAGCGCGGTATTTCTCCTTCCGCTTTGAATACCTACAGAAGCTGTTCGCTCAAATATTACTTCCGGTATGTGGCCAATATTGAAGAGCAGCCGCAGTTTGCTCAGAGCATCGATCACGCGAAATTCGGCACTGCCGTACACGACACGTTGGAGGAGCTATACAAGCCATACCTCAATAGACCGCTTTCTGAACAGAATATGAAGGATATGAGAGCGCGGTTGAATGCAGCGCTTGAAATGAGCTTTGCCAAGCAGCTACCGACAAGTGGAAAGCCCACTGGCAAGAACCTGTTGGCATTTGAGGTGGCAAAATCGTACGTCAGTAAAGTACTGGAACATGATTCGCGTACCATTCAATCAGGCCAGCTTATCACTCCGTTGCAGCTTGAGGAAAAACTGAAAGGAGTGATTGCCTTGAAGTTCCATGGAGAAACCATTTCGGTGAATCTGGGCGGCACGGCCGATAGGGTGGACCGTCTATCCAACGGGATGGTCCGTCTTATAGACTACAAGACCGGTGCGTTCGACAAGAAAACGGAGATAAAGGCAGTGGAAGATTTCGATTCCAACAAGGCCGATCATGCGTTTCAGTTGCTGACCTACCTGGTAATGCATGCGGGGAATGATCCAGTGGAACAGGTCACGCCCACTGTCTTTTATCTGAGGTCACAACAGGTGGAGTTTCCCATCAGCGTAGCTGAGCAGAAGATACAACTGCATGGAGAGGAACTGCTTGCTTACGGAAAAGACCGCGTGATCGAAGTGCTGAATTCGCTGTTCGACAGGACGAAGCCATTCCTTCAGACCGAAGATGCCAATATCTGCCAGTATTGTGATTTCAATCAGGTCTGTCAACGATAACGGCAACGATGCGGTTTTTCCGCGTCTGTCGTATGTTGTACCAATTGAACGATCGCACCGAATGCATCTTATCGTAGCAACCGTTTAAACAAGTACTTTTGCATTGCTTTAAATCCATGATAATGAAAAGAATAGCTACTCTCCTGTTATTTGTAATTGCAACTGTAACGGTTCAGGTCCGGTTTGCAGAGGCGCAATGCCCCGGTTGTGTTATCGACCCGA
>JBFHEW010000088.1:0-8036 GCA_041583955.1 Bacteroidia bacterium
ATCTTTCTTGTATTCTTCGAGGGTCGTTTCTTTAACAATGGCGTCACGCCCCATCAAAGTATGGTGAGATTGGGTTTGAGCAATCTCGTATTTCTTGCCAGCGTTGGTAATGGAAACCGCACCTACAGCGAATGAACCGGTAGCCAAGGCAAACGCATTCACTCCAACTCCGTCTCCGCACTTTCCAGCAGCGGTTCGTCCGTAACCAACGGCCAATCCCACTGTACCGTATTTCTGTCCTGGTGATGGATAGACCGGTGCTTTCACAACAATATCGTTTACGGTCAATTCAGCCACATCGGCCATGAAATCCCCACGCTCAAGTCGAGAGAATCCCATTTCCTCCATTTGCTTGGGAGACATGGTGATGTAGTTGTCCCACGTAACACGCGAAACAGGATCAGGTAGTTCTTGCAACCATGGGTTATTGGCCTGTGACCCATCACCCATACCTGCTTTCACATAAAGTTCAAGCTCCAATTCTCCAGCAGGTACCTTCTTGATGCCAGCAGCAGCAGCGGCCACATCTCCCACGAACGAAGGCGTCTCTCCTACTTTTCCAGACTCAAACACACCGTTGAATAGCGCTGTATTGAAGAATGTGCTGAAGAGGACACCAGCTTCTGGGCTAGAGCTATGAATAGCTGCCCAATTTGACTTGATGTATGAGAAATAATCAGAATCGTTTCCGGCCCATTTCAACAGCGACTCTTGAAACTGTCTTGTATCGAAGAGGGGTTGAATGGTAGGCTGTGTCAAGCTGTAGCTTCCTGCCTGAGGCTCCGCATCGTTCCAGCTTTCCAAGTAATGATTATCTGGAGCCAGATAAGTAACGCCTGCGGCTGCAGTCTCATCAAGCCTATCTGCAAATGATACGGTCAGACCGACCTTCGCCAATCCAGCATTGAAATCGGCCGCTTTTGCATAAGAGTAACTTGGATTTACTCCATGAATGAGCAACGCACCAACCTTGCCGCCTTTCATATCAGCAACAAGTTGATCCATCTCTGCATCTAGTCCACCTTTCAAATAAAGCGGATTTGCCATGTTCAGCGTAGAGCCATAATTACCTAGTAGGTTATTGATGGCGTTGACAACGGTTTGAACACCTGCGTCATTCGAATTCGACACAACGATACCTTTTCCTTTGGCAGCGACCAATTCCTTGGCAGCCTTGCCAATGGTGGCATCGTATTCGGAGGTTCCACCACTGAGAGCATTCCCTCCTGTTGCGGCAGCAACCTTATTATAGAGACTGATAATGGCAGCAGTGCTTTCTGAAGGCTTCAGTGCAACGCGTACGTCAGCATTACTACCTGTAAGAGACATGTTAGACTCGAACTGGAAGTGGCGTGACATTTTACCACCTTTCGGATCGCGCATTTTTCCGTAGCCAACTGCATTTGCAGCTCCGTTAGGGAATCCTGCAAGGAAATCAGCACCGAAACTCACAACCACATCCGCCTTGGCAAAATCGTAAACCGGTAGCGCTTTCACTCCGAAGCATGCAAGGTTAGCTTCCAATGCTCCTGAAGCTGAAATGGCATCGTAAACCACGTGCTTCACTCCAGCACCATACTTGGCCGCGAATTCAGCAATAGCCTTCTTGGTGGATGGACTGATGACCGTTCCCGTAAGGATAACGATAGAACCACCTGCCTCTCCCAATTTCGCCAATGCAGCTTTCACCTCAGCATCCAACGTAGCCCAATCAGTGGCCTCACCACCTTTCATAGGACCTACGGCACGACCTGAGTCATAAAGAGAAAGTACTGAAGAGTTGACACGGGCATTTACAGCACCGCCAGTCAATTTCGACTTCTTATTTCCAACTACCTTGATAGGACGACCTTCACGGGTCTTGACCAGAATACTTGCATAATCCGTTCCATCAAAGAAGGTGGATGCATAGTAATTAGGTACCCCAGGAGTTATCTCCTCTGGTTTGTTCAGGTAAGGAATAGCCTTGTTAACAGGCGTTTCGCAGGCCGCCAAAGTGGCTGCTCCAACACTGAAACCGAGAAACTTCAAGAAGTCTCTACGCTTCGTACTGCCTTCGTCAAGGTTATCGCTTTCCAACAAATGTTCAGCGGTTGCTTCTGGGGCAAATTCGTTCTCAACACGTGCCTGAAACTCAGGTGTGTTATGAAGCTGATCCAGCCCTGTCCAATATTTTTTGGTTTTGCTCATGTTAGAGGCTTTTCCAAAAAGCTTTAATCGTTAATTCTAATAATGACACTTAGCACACTCCAATCCACCGATTCGCTCAACGGTAACTGGGTTACCATCATGCCAAGAAGGCGTTCTTTCGTGTAGGTCTTCGTAATACTCATTATCGGCAACTTGCACCGATGTCTCGCGGTGACAGTTGACACACCATCCCATGGTAAGTGGCGAATGCTGCTCTGCAACACCCATTGCCTCCACCTCGCCATGACATTGCTGGCATTCGATCTTACCAACCACCACGTGCTGCGAGTGATTGAAATAAGCAAGGTCTGGAAGGTTGTGCACTCGCACCCATTTCACTGGAGTAGGGTTATCACCGTAGACCTTCGTTTCAGGATCATAATCCAAGGCCGCGTAGATCTTGGCGATCTCAGTGGTTCCACTCGGACCCTCTTGTACGTATGTATGGCAATTCATACACACGTTCAATGATGGAATGCCAGCGCTCTTACCTTTCTCTGCACTGGTATGGCAGTAGACGCAATTGATACCGTTCTGTCCAGCATGGATCTTATGAGAGAAAGCAATTGGCTGCTCTGGCTTGTAACCTTCATACACTCCCACATTCATCAACTCCTTGGTGCCCCATTGCAGAAACAGTAGTGTTGCGGCCAGAAGTAGAACCCCGGTCCAACCACGATGCGTGTTCATCCAATGGGTAATGGTTCCCCAAGTACCTAGCTCTTCCGGTGCCTCAACGCCCTCTTTCTGACTGACCAACAGCGTTAGAGACCGTCTCACACTGCTTAGGATGAACACAAGAACCAGAAGCAGACCACCGATCGCGATCAAAACATTTCTAAGTGTTCCCTCATCCAAAACACCGGACCCAGAAGTCTCAGCAACACCTTCAGCAGCTACCGGAGCAGCCTCTACTGGCGGAGCGTAATTCTTTACATAATCTATAATGGAGATGATCTCATCGTCAGACAGATAACCGAACGCGGTCATTGCTGTAGGACTGTAATCCTTGATCTTGTTTGCATAAGCGTCTCCGCTAGCAACCATGGCATCCGGATTCTTAACCCACTTCACAATCCACTCCTCAGATGGCGCGCGCTCCGTGATCCCCTTCAGACCAGGCCCTACCAACGACTTCTCTGTAGGAAGGTGGCACGTAGCACAGTTCTGCTTGAAGAGCTTTTCGCCATCCTGCGCAAACGCACCGAATGATGAGAAAAAGATGAGTGATGTAAGTACAAGCGAAGCCAGGTTCCTGAAGCCGCTTCTCTGAATGATCTTATCGTTTACCAACACCTTGATTTTGTTGACTTTTAAGTCTAAAAAGACCCTTTTTTTGATTGGGGCAAAAATAGTACTCAATCAATTCGTGGTATGAAAATTTAACAAAAACAGATAATTTAGAACGGTTCTAAATAACCTCGGCACGATAGTCGCATGGTATTTCATTGAACCTCAATTTTCCGTTCTTTGCTGCCATGCGTACAATAGCCGGTTTTATCTTCATTTTAATCACGTTCATCGCTATGAGTAATCTGTGCCTTGCCCAGCGCTCTTTCAGCCAACTGGTGGATTCCACCATGTCGATAGAACGGGACACGAGACTCGACTCCTTGCTAATGCGGCACACGCGTGTCAGTAAGATGAAGGACGGATTCGATGGTTTCCGGGTTCAGCTTTTTTCAGGATCAGGAACAGAGGCTAGAACAAAGGCCAACGTCATGAGGGCAGAATTCATGGCACTTTACCCAGATATCCCTGCGTACCTGGTTTACCAAGCCCCTAACTTCAAGGTGCGAGTCGGTGACTTCCGCACAGAACTGGAAGCGATCAAGCTTCAACGCCAATTGGCCTATCAGTATCCGGGAGGCTTCGTTTCACGCGACATGGTCAAATTCCCCAAACTGGCCATTGAAAAGGAACACATTGAAGACGATGTTCAACTTCCTGCTGATAGCAAAACCCCTAAAAAGTGACCTCATCACCAATGGGTCAGGTCGCCTGACCTTGAGGACTGTTGACCTCTTTTCAAGCTTTCTTCGGAATAAACCTCACACGTATTGAAGAAAGAAGCGTACGGGATTGGCAACGCTTGCAATTAATTCGCGTTATTTATCGGTTGAGAAGTAGTTCTCATACATCACAATCATACCCCTAATTATGGTTTTTGTTCTTACCCCATGAGCAAGAAATCTCTCCCCACAATGTTAAGAGCCTTCGGCATTTGCCTTATTGTACTTATTGCCGCACTTCAGCCGTCAATCGGACTGGCGCAAGACGAGACCTTTGCAGGTCCCGGTCCTTGCGGTGGGGCAGCTGTCTCCGGAACATGGACCGTTCCGTGTGGTGTAAGTTCCGTTACCGTTGAAATATATGGAGGTGGCGGTGGAGCCGGTGGAGGCGGTGGTGGTAGTAACGGTGGCTTCTTTAACACCCGAGGTGGTGGCGGTGGCGGTGGTGGAGGCTACGCGACGATCACCTTTAACGTGACCCCAGGATCGACATTCTCTTACAGTGCTGGCGCAGGTGGTTGCGGAGGAGGCAATGGAAGTGACGGGTCTAGTGGAGGAAATGGGAATGCCGGAGGAAACACGACCTTTTCAGGAACTGATGCAGGAGGGAATCCGATAGCCCTCACTGCAAACGGAGGAGCTCGAGGAACAGGTGGTTCAGGTACAAACGGAGGTACAGGTTCTGGAGGAGCAGGCGGTACAGCCAGCGGTGGAACTACAAACACATCGGGTTCTGCAGGTAACAATGGTAGCGGAGCGAATGGTGGCCCAGGTGGTGCAGGAGCGGGACCCGGAGGCGGTGCTGGTGGAGCAAGTACGGGTGCTGCCGGTTCCAACTACGGAGGAGGCGGAGCAGGAGGAGGCAACTCAGGTGGAGGAAGAGGTGCTGCAGGTGCCATTCTCATAACCTATGGTTCATCAACCGGACCTTCTGTAACCCCTATCATTTCTACCACACCAGCAACTTGCTCCTCTCCAGGGACAAGCACCATCACAAACTACGTGGCATCCGAAACGTATGTATTCTCGCCAAGCGGACCTACAGTAGGTGCAGGAGGAGTGATCAATGGCATGGTGATCGGAACAAATTACACCGTTGTGGCCGGAACAGGAGCCTGTGCCTCTGCCCCAAGTGCTTCATTCAGCAATGCAGCAGCCACAGGTTCGGTAGTCGACCCCATCATTTCCAGCACACCTGCTACTTGCTCTGCTCCGGGAACAAGCACTATTACCACCTACAACGCCAGCAATACCTACAATTTCTCGCCCGCAGGCCCGACCGTAGGGGCGGGAGGCGTGATCAGTGGAATGACACCGGGCACCATTTACACGGTGACTGAAAGCGACCCGACCTGTACATCGGCCCCGAGTGCCCCTTTTAGCAATGAGGCGCAATTTCCTACTCCCACCATCACCATCTCCGGCACGTTGAGTTACTGTGCCGGTCAAAACACCACTATTACTGCCAACGGAGGTGTTAGTTATCAGTGGAATGACCCAGGTAACAGTACAACGGCAGCGATAACTGTGACCCAAGGAACCTATGACGTAGTGGGTACAGATGCCAATGGCTGCACCGGTACAGCTTCTGCCACCGTTACCGAAGAACCGCCATTTGCCATTACTTTTTCGGGAGCATTGAGCCATTGCGTTGGTGGAAACACTACCATTACGGCCAGTGGCGGAAGCACCTATGCGTGGGACACCGGAGACAATACAGCCACGGTTACCCTTACGCAGGGAACGTACAGCGTTACCGCCACGGACGCTTCTGGCTGCATCAGCACAGAGAGTGTTACCATCACCGAAAGTGGAACTCCGACTGCCGACTTCACCGTGGTCAACGCCTGCACGGGGGATGCGGTTGAATTCATCGATGCCACCACCATTACCACCGGTACTTTAACAGCATGGTCATGGGATTTTGGCGACAATACCAGTTCAACGCTTCAGAACCCGACACACGTTTATGCTGCACCAGGAACATACGATGTGACCCTCACGGCAAGTGCCGGCAACTGCACCGATGTCATCACGCTGCAAGCAACCTCCTTTCCTCAGCCTGTTGCCAACTTCGCCACGACCAACGTTTGTGTGGGAACTCCTGCTGCATTTACAGATAACTCGTCTGTAACCGGTTCAGCCATCGCCCAATGGGCATGGGACTTTGACGGGTTGGGTGCTGCCATGCAGCAATCACCGACATTCACGTTCAATACCGCTGGAACGTATAACGTGACCCTTGCCGTCATTACTTCCGATTTCTGTGCTGCAACCTACACCGGCCCCATCACCATTTACCCGGCACCAACACCTTCGTTCACTGCAACGGCTGTATGTCAAGGCAATGCAACCACTTTCCAGAATCAAAGCACCGTGAATCCCGGAACCATCACCGGTCAAGCGTGGGATTTCGGAGATAACCAAGGCATTTCCACCGCGGCCTCGCCCAGCTACACGTATGCTGGTTCTGGCACGTATCCGGTGACGTTAGGTGTAACAACCGCCAACGGATGCATTGCTGCGGTAACGCAGAATGTCACAGTAAACGCACTTCCTACCATTTCCGCAACACATACTGACGTGCTTTGCTCAGGACAAACGAACGGTACTGCCACAGCTGTGGCTTCGGGCGGTTCGGCTCCCTACAGCTATCAATGGAGCGACCTATTACAATCCACCACACCAAGTATACAAGGCCTCTCGGGAGGGAATTATACCGTGACCGTTACCGATGGCCTCGGATGTGAAGCCGACACTACTGTCACCGTAGTATCGCCATTACCGATACGAGTAGACCTGACGACCGGTCCAGACACATGCGGTCTCGGGAACGGTGCCGTACGCGCTGCCATTACTGGCGGAACAGGACCTTTCATTTATACATGGTCATCCATTCGTGATTCCGCTTCCATTTATTCAGTAAACGTGCCACCTTCGGGCTGGAACACGATGCTTCCACCAGGCACCTACTCTGTGATGGTAACCGATGCGGGGGGCTGCACAGCAACAGCTTCCGGAACAGTCGGGTTCATCCCATCTCCGGTAGCGGCCTTTACTACGCGCTCCAAACCAGAGGAATTCATCAACCCCTTTGTTCAGTTTGAAAACCTGAGTACAGGCGCTGAAACGTATGAATGGCATTTCGGAGAGGGTAACATCAGTTACGAAGAAGACCCTCGACACGAATATGAAGAGCCTGGTTCCTACTTGGTGATGCTTGTTGCTTACAACGACCCGATATACGGCTGTGCCGACACCACGTTCCGATATGTAGAAGTAGACCCGATGTTCACGTTCTATGTTCCCAATGCGTTTACACCGGATGATGATGGCATCAACGATACGTGGGGACCGAAAGGGGATAACTTCGAATATGAAAGCTACAATGTTCAGATCTACGATAGATGGGGGCAGCTTATTTGGCAGACTGACAACCCCGAGGTTCAGTGGGACGGCTTTCATTATAAGACCTTGAAGCCAGTAAAACAGGGAATGTATATCTATCAGTTCAAACTGAAGAAGTTCAACACTTTCAAGCCCCATCAGTTGACCGGGACCGTAACGCTATACCGACACAAGGAGATCAGGTAGCGCCATGGCGTTTCGGCCAATGGCAAAAGTTCCCTGGTTTAAACGATGCACGGCCACGTTTCAGAATCGCGCGTACATCAAAAATCATCGAAAGGCCGTGTGATGTCTGACGAGATTCCGAAGAAGAAGTAAAGTTCCTCTCTTCTGTGCATGGCCGATTGTTCAACCCGGCTTGTAAAACCACCTGTGAGCCTCAGGTCCCAAGCAGCATTCAGGATGTACTCTGCTTTGAACTGCCAG
>JBFHEW010000089.1:0-8028 GCA_041583955.1 Bacteroidia bacterium
ACATTTTTCATTTTCCTATTGCTGAAAGTGTGCGTATTCGTCCGTTACCATAATAGCACGTTGGACCTTCTGAAGGTCGTGGTCATTCCACAGATCATTCATTAAACGGGTAGTTTCGGCAGTGGATGGCTCGCGGGCAAGTAGCGATTGGTACGACCAAACGATGAGGCCTTCGTAAAACTCTCTCGAGTTGACAAGGATCTGCACATACTCCTGCTTGTTCTGACCCGACTGCCCGAACAGCGCGGCAGGCTGATTGTATTCGATCATGTTAAAGCCCGCATAGAATTCGGCCTGAGTAGGATAACGGAAGAAAAGATTGTCGAAACTGGCATTCACGAAGTTGAATGTGTTCATGTGAATTTCGTCATACACTGCATTGTGGATCATGAATGCGCACATGTCTGCAATACCGATATCGCCAAGGAAGTAGTCTTCTTCTGAGTTGAGCACAGCCTGAAGTTTGGCCAATTGCAGATGCCTTTCTGCCACACCTTCCCAATTGCCATTGAGCGAATCGTTTAGAATGCCACCGGCAATGGGTCCCATCACCTCTTGGATCTCGGCATTGGAGGCTGCTTCCATGAATCGTGCTTTGCACTGCTCGTACAACCGATTGTAGTAGGCATGTTTGTACGAAATATCACCGGCCACAAAATCGGTGTTCGTCTGCAGTTTAAGTATCATCGCTTCCCGCGCATCAAAACTCAGTCCGGCTGCTTTCAATGTCATGCGTTCTGCGTTCATTTCCGAATTCAGAGGCTCGCGCCCTATCTGATCGATGTAAACACGGTTGATGTAATTCTCGATGAGCAGGTCTGATACTTCAGAATAATAAGGGGCATCATTATCAGGTACAATTTCAGGGTCTTTGGTGCAACCGACTGACAGTAAGAGCAATGAAACAAGGAAAAGTAGAAAGCGTTGCTGCTGCATTGTGAACGACTAAGTTAAAACTTCGCATGCAACTCAGTCCGAGTTTCATTTCTTTGTTCCTCACAAACGCGCATCATGACCATCGAACAAGCCCAGAAGACCGTTGACGAGTGGATCAACACCGTAGGAGTGCGGTATTACAATGAACTCACCAACATGGCCATCCTAACGGAAGAAGTGGGAGAGGTAGCCCGTATCATGGCGCGCAGGTATGGAGAGCAATCGGAGAAGGAAAGCGATAAGGGGAAAGACCTAGGAGACGAAATGGCCGATGTGCTTTTTGTGCTCATCTGTCTGGCCAATCAAACAGGCGTTGATCTTACCCAGGCGTTGAAAAAGAACTTGGAAAAGAAAACGGTTCGGGACGCAGACCGTCACAGGAATAACCCTAAACTTTGAAGGCGGAAACTCTGCTTCCAGACATTATCAATATTCCTTCTTGACAGATTGGACGAAGTTGATGAGCTGAACCCAATAGTCGGTTTCTCCATCGGTGCCTTTTTCTAAGCACGCTGCTCCGTGAGCTCCACCTTTCGGGTGTGCGAAATAGATCTTCTTGCTGCTCTGTACGGCATTTGCAATAGGGTCGGTGTATTTCTTCTCGTCTGCACCACAGGCAATGAATGTGGGCTTGGTGAGCTGCGCAGCAGCTTTTTCAACGTCAAGTTTCTTACCGAAATACTCTCCCGGACTGAACGCTATCACGGCTTTTACCTGTGGCATTTCGCTTCCAAGTTTTATGGCCAAAGAGGCAGAATATGAACTACCAAGAATGATCACCGGTTTTCTGGCAATGAGGTAGGCCTTTTCTATGGCTGCCTGCATGTCTATCTCAGAGTCCATATACTCGGTTCCAAGTCCGGTCTCCTTTGCAAGCACATAGGTTTCGTTCACAATGAAATTGGCTTCTTTTCCAGAACGAAGGTCAACTGCCATGCAATTCAGTTCCAGTTTGTTCAGTTTCACGGCTATGCGCTGAAATTCTCCTCGGCTCGATTGCGCTTTATGGAACAGCACGATCCAAGGATAGTCAGGGTTGGCCTCATACATGTCGGCCGTAAGGGTAACTCCATCTTTGGAAGGGAATTTCACGCGTCTGGCGGTCTGTGCTTCAACATTCAGTGTGCCGAGCATGATCATTACCAATACGCTTACAAAACCTGTTCTCATCATTTGCGAAAATTACAATTGCTAACGCTGCAGTATCAATTTATGTTCCGTTTTTTCCAACATTCTATTATTAAAAAACCCTGCACGAATATTCGGGCAGGGTTTTCAATATCAATCAATAATGTTCAGACTACTTTTCTGCGAGAACAATAACCTTATTGCTGTTCACTTCTACAACACCGCCACCTATTTCGAAATACTGAACATCACCATCTGTTGCTTCCACTTTCACCTTCCCTTTTACAAGTGTGGCGACAATGGGTGCGTGGTTGTCAAGTATGCCGAAAAGGCCTCCTTTTCCGGGTAATCGCACATGGCGTGCTTCTCCTTCAAAAACCTTTTCGTCTGGTGTTACTATTTCTAAGTGCATTTTCTAAGCTTCAGGTTCTGAGCTTCAAACTTTAGGACCAGGTGCTGACACCTGATACGTAAAGCTTCAAAGCTATTTAGGCTTCTGCCATCAGTTTCTTACCCTTCTCAATTGCTTCCTCAATGGTTCCTACCAGGTTGAAAGCAGCTTCTGGGTATTCATCCACTTCACCATCCATGATCATGTTGAATCCTTTGATGGTATCAGCAATATCTACAAGAACTCCTTTCAGGCCGGTAAACTGCTCTGCCACGTGGAAAGGCTGAGAAAGGAAACGTTGTACACGTCTTGCTCTGTGAACAATCAATTTGTCTTCTTCAGAAAGCTCGTCCATACCAAGGATGGCAATGATATCCTGAAGCTCTTTGTATCGCTGAAGCGTTTCGATAACACGCTGGGCAGTAGCATAATGCTGCTCTCCAACAATGGCAGGAGTAAGGATCCGTGAAGTTGAATCCAATGGGTCAACCGCAGGATAGATACCCAACTCAGCGATCTTACGAGAAAGTACCGTGGTAGCATCCAAGTGAGAGAACGTAGTCGCAGGAGCAGGGTCAGTCAAGTCATCCGCAGGTACGTAAACCGCCTGTACAGATGTAATGGATCCTCGCTTGGTTGATGTGATACGCTCTTGCATCAATCCCATCTCAGTTGCCAATGTCGGTTGGTAACCTACCGCAGACGGCATACGACCAAGAAGTGCTGATACCTCAGAACCCGCTTGTGTGAATCGGAAAATGTTGTCGATGAAGAAAAGGATGTCACGACCTCCTGATTTCTCATCTCCATCACGGAAGTATTCAGCAATGGTCAATCCTGACAGTGCAACTCGTGCACGCGCCCCAGGAGGCTCATTCATCTGTCCGAATACGAATGTCGCTTTCGACTTCTTCAATGTTTCGGGGTCAACCTTGGAAAGGTCCCAACCACCTTCTTCCATTGAGTGACGGAAAGCATCACCGTAATCGATAATGCCAGCTTCGATCATCTCACGAAGCAGGTCATTTCCTTCTCTTGTTCTTTCACCAACACCAGCAAATACAGAAAGACCACCGTGTCCTTTGGCAATGTTGTTGATCAGCTCCTGAATAAGTACTGTTTTACCAACACCGGCACCTCCGAAAAGACCGATCTTACCACCTTTTGCATAAGGCTCAATAAGGTCAATAACCTTGATCCCAGTGAAAAGTACCTCCGTAGCTGTAGAAAGTTCCTCAAATGCAGGAGGAGCCTTGTGAATGGCGTAACCACCTTTCTTGTCGCAATCAGCCATTCCATCGATAGGGTCTCCTACCACGTTGAATAGACGACCGTAGATCTGCTCTCCGATCGGCATCGTTATCGGAGCACCCAGTGCACGGACCTCTGTACCACGGCTCAAACCGTCTGTTGAGTCCATTGCAATGGCACGAACCGTGTTCTCGCCAATATGTTGCTGGCACTCCAAGGTTACCACCTGTCCATCCGGACGGGTTACCTCAAGGGCGTCAAGAATTTTTGGAAGTTCCCCGTTTCCGCCATCAAAACTGATGTCCAGTACGGGACCGATGATCTGTGCTACTTTACCTGTAAGAACCGACATTTATTCGTGCTTTATTGAGTTGAAATGTGCTCAAAATTTTCGGCTGCGAAAGTAGGTCATTTAAGCAACTCGGACAAGGCATGTTCAAAATTTGTTGACAAGCATTCACAAACAACCGGTTTTATTCTCAAAATCAGCGGGTTAGGGCGTTCCCCCGAAACGCTCCGCAAGCTCCGCATTCGGGGTCAGGCTCTCGCCTCTATCTTTTTTCTTGCAAATGCAGTGCTATTCTCATGGTCCCGTTGAAGAAAAAAGGATGCCGGCTCCATCCTTAACGCGGCCCTATCTTCCAGTGTCGCTTTTGTAACCGCAACGGATCGGGTTACCTTTGGCCCATTCCCATCAAGGCAACTTATTTGGATATTTTTGCCAGCCCAAAAAAGCACGGTTGAAAGTTTATCATTCCATAGACGAATTTCAGAAAGTAAAAGGTGCGGTTGTCACAACCGGAACATTCGATGGGGTTCATGTCGGTCACCGCAAGATCATCGATCGCCTTAATGAGATCGCCCGGAAGGTGAAGGGAGAGAGCGTGCTTCTCACGTTCCATCCGCACCCACGCATGGTGCTCTTTCCTGATGACCATGGCTTGGAACTCATCACTACCATGGATGAGAAAATCCAGTTGTTGCAAGATGCAGGAGTACAGAATCTGATCATACATCCCTTTACTCGGGAGTTTTCAAGGATTACATCCATTGACTTCATTCGCGACATTCTGGTTGAAAAACTAGGTACATCGGTGCTGGTCATTGGCTACGACCATCACTTCGGCCGTAATCGGGAGGGTAGCTTCGAGCACCTTAAGGAGTCGGGTCCATTGTATGGGTTTCAGGTGGAAGAGATATCTGTTCAGGATGTGGATGATGTGGCTGTCAGTTCCACCAAGATCAGAAAAGCACTGCAGGATGGAGATGTATTGACCGCATGCAGATACCTGGCACATCCATATCAGCTCTCGGGCATTGTGGTGCACGGAGACAAACTCGGTCGGGAATTCGGCTATCCTACTGCCAATATCAGGGTAGAAGATGGTAATAAGGTTGTTCCGGCCAACGGGGTCTACGCCTGTTACGTCCTACTTGATGGAAAGAAATTCAAGGGCATGCTCAATATTGGCACTCGACCTACCGTTAAAGGAGAGGTGAAAAGAATAGAAGTGAACATATTCGAGTTTGAGCAAGACATATATGGTAAGCGGGTTGTGCTTGAATTGATAGACCGTATCAGGGACGAGAAGAAATTCGAAAACGTGGATCAACTGAAAGAAAGATTATCCATTGATAGAAACCTTGCATTAAGAGCACTATGAGATTTGTTTTCGGAGTCATATTCACCATTCTAAGTACCGGTATCCATGCACAGAACTGGACCTTGGAAGCGCTTGAGTCTGAGATTTACCAATACACGAGTCTTGAAGAGGCCTTGGCAGCTCCACGGGATAGTGTGTATAGCCTCAAATTGAAGAAGCGCCTCAAACAGGTTCCGGTCGAAGTCTTCACCGCTTTTCCGAATCTTCAATTATTGGACCTCAGTAAAAACCGCTTAGTGGAAATCCCACCAGAGCTAGGAATGTTAAAAAACCTTAAAAAGCTTATTCTGTTCAAGAATAAGATCGAATCGCTTCCACCACAGATCGGGGAGCTTGAAAACCTGCAGGAACTCATCATCAACCAGAATGAATTGGTAACGCTGCCTGAAGAAATAGGCAACCTGAAAAAGCTACGGTACATCGATATGTGGAGCAATAATATCACACGATTGCCTGGCTCAATGGCCGAAATGTATGCGCTGGAAGAGGTTGACCTGAGAGTCATTGTCATGACCCAATCGGAGCAGGAACAGATCAAGGACCTACTGCAGAATACGGAGGTTAAAATGGACAGTCACTGCAATTGCGGCAACTAGCAGTCGATAGGTTATTACGTTGTCAATTGTTATTTTCAACCGCAAATTGACTGCCATGAAAAAAATCCTCATCAAGAATTGCGTGGTATTTTCAGCCATGGTTGGCTGGATGGTTTTGAGTTCGTGGACAGGAGGACCTGTTCCCGAATGTAAGAACGATAGTCTGGCCATTATCCGTGTAGTGAAACCGGTCAATGAAATGTTTCACATTAAGCCCGTGGTATTTGTCTCCAAAGGGTTGGGAAGGATACAGGAGGTGAAAGTGAATGATGTCGGCAACGGTAATGGCGATATGGAGTTTAAACGTACACTTACAGGCCTACTCTCCAACGGATACATCATCCAAACGGCTACAGAAACGTCAGAAGCAGGAATACAGCTGAATACCTATTACTTGCGGAAAAAGGTGATCTAGAAGACTCTGAGTCAGGAATATCGCTGAAAAAAAAAGAGCAACCCTGCCAGACAGGGTTGCTCTTTTTGATTGTAATGGAATGTTGGTTGATTATTTCGTCAACACGATTTTTCCAGTTTTGACGGCAGCTCCTTCCAAGGATGACAGTTGCCAGATGTAGGTTCCAACAGGAAGCGAAGCCATTGAGATCCGATTTTCACTGGCAGTAAGTGTGTGCTGAAGAACCTGCTCTCCAAGTACGTTGAAAACGTTTATGATACCAGTTTCCAGCTTCCCAAGATTGAAGAACACATCTTCAACCACGGGGTTAGGATACGTTCTGATGAGATTTGTTTGGTATTCGTCCATGCCGACAGTCGTCAGTTCATAATCGAGGTCATCAAAGATCACTGTGCTTCCTACAATAGGCTGCAGCTCGATGTCGCTCGAAGACAAAATGATCTGGAGTAGTGTAGGTGCATCAGCACTGTAGTAATCAACAGTTGCGACAAACTGAGTGAATGAGCTGACTACAGCTGTTGACCCCCAGAACGCACTTCCAATTGTGTCGTTAAGAGATGGGTTGGCGTTTTCCTTTATCAAAAGTGCTCGGAAGGAATAAGTGTTGCCAACTTCGGGGGCAGCTACATACCATCCTGAAAACAAAGCCGGTCTTTCGGTAAACGCCTGACCTCCCACAAAAGCTTGATTTTGCAAGTCTATTGTACCGTTGGTCAACATACCAGGGACCTCGTCAATTCCTGCCGGAAGGAATTTGGTCTCAAGTTTTACTGCAGATGAACCACCATAAACCTGAACGGTTTCTTCTTCTACGAGGCAAATGCTGAAACTTTGACTGAAGTTATTCGGGGAATTCCAGCCATCAGGGTCGCTGCAGCTACCCAAGGATGTCCAGTTCTCGAATCCGGCATTGACGATCTGTCCTACAGAATCAACTGCGCTGAAAAGTGAGATTGATAAGGTTGCTAATAATAGTTTTTTCATGAGTAATAGGGTTTGGTTTGGTGGCCTAAAGTAATTATTTCCATTGCGTATTACCGCCAAATGAGTCAAACTAATGAGCTTGTTCTGATTCCGGCCTCAAATTGATGTAAGACCAAGATGCAATGAAGTGACTGTTCACGTCAGATCTACTCCGTCAACAGTAGCCGGCCAGACTGCACCAACTTCCCATCTGTGGAAGTAAGTTGCCAAACATATGCTCCGGCAGCAAGCGAACTCAGATCCAATCGGTTTCGTGAAGTCGTCAGCTGTTCGTCCATCATCTTTCGGCCGAGAATACTGTATATGGATATGGTGGCATTGGAAATTAGTCCCACATCAACGAACACCTCGCTTACCGCTGGATTCGGATAAATGTTCACGTGGTTTTCTGACAACCCACTTGAGCCAACTGTCATACTCTGGTAATCGAGCTCATCAAAGTAGACTGTACTTCCGTTGCGTGGATTGTTCGGGTCGCTGGCAAAGAGGTTGATCTGCAGAAGTGTAGGGGTGTCCTGACTGAAGTAATCAACCGCGACAGTGAATTGGGTCCACTCGCTCACAGTGGCGGTTCCTTCGAAGATGGCTGCACCAATAGTGTCTCCTGAGATTTCGTTGATGAGTACTGCTATCATGGAATACGTGTCGTTGTTTACAGGAGCA
>JBFHEW010000090.1:0-7990 GCA_041583955.1 Bacteroidia bacterium
ATTGATGGTGACCGACTCGAGTCTGTCCTGCGTCAACCTGGCGGCACGTTCTGCCATTACCTTGGTAGTTATATCAATAGAGCATGAGTAGAACCCGATGACGGCACCGTCTTCTGAGTAATCGGGTGCCAGCACCACGTTGAAGTAACGGTGGGCACCATCGGCCATATAGCCTTGATGATCGTACGCCACGATCTGTCCATTCAGGACCCTTTCAAAATACGGCTTCAATTTCTCAACGGCCTCCGACCCGATGATATCGCTGATGTACCTCCCTTCCATCTTGCGTGGGTTTTGACCCAACTGCTGGTACGCATCATTCAGAAAACGATACTTAAGGTCGCGCGATACTCGTGAGATGTAAATAGGAATAGCATTGAGCGTGGCTCTGATATCGGCTTCACTCCGCTCCAATATCCGCGTTGTCCGCTCCAGCTTTGCTTCTGCCTTCTTCCGATGCTCGATCTCCTCTTTCTGACGTTCCTTAAGTAGGGCATTTTCAACAAAAAGGGCCACATATTCTCCCAATCGTCTTATCTGAACGGCCTCTTCCTCTGACAGGCTTTCCTGATCTATCAATCGGGTGATGTTAAGGGAACCCAGCACCGACTGCGAACCTTGCAATGGCACGTACATGATGGATCGGGGCTCAATTCTTCTATCAATGGCGCGAGCACTGGCTTTTATGTTCTCCGGAACTTCCTTCATCAGTATCTCGGTGCCGTTCGCCACAACGGACCCGACCAAACCATCTCCTACTCTCACAACAGCCTTACCGAACAATTTGGCAATGACAAGTCTCACCTCCTTTTCCGGATGGTACAGGGCCTCGGGGCGAATGACGCCATCTTCCGTGTTTACGATGGAAATGTCGCACACCGCTTTCATATACTCCGAGACACTTTGGGCCAACTCCTGCAAGACCGATTTTTCGCCTTTATTGGGCTGTGAAAGGATGCGGGCCGCTTTAAGCAGGAACTCGTTCACATCATTCAGCCTGTTCAGTTCTTCCTGCTGCTCAATGGTATGTGTAAGGTCGGTGGCGTACCCCAGACATTTGATGGGTCTTCCGGCCGCATCTCGTTCATACACGTACTCCTCGCTTCTGAACCACAGCCACTTTCCACTTGCGTGTTTCAATCTGTAGTTGAAACGAACACAGATATTGTCGTCCAGAAGTTGCAGCTGCGCAGCAGCCCGCTTAAACTCGATGCGGTCGTCCGGATGAACCAATCCACGTATTCCCTTTCCCGTTTTCAGGTCATCAGACTCATCCAATCCAAGCAACTTCTTCAGGGTCCAAGAACGGTACAGGTTCACATCGTTCACCAGGTCGTGGATGTAGATCATACCTGGAATACTACCGAATACCGACTCTAGAAACGCCCTGTCCTTCTGTATCTTCTCAAAAAGGGAGGTCTTGTTAGGTGCCATGGAACCATTCTTGCTTGCCGGGCTAAGGTACCCATGTGGCGGCAAAAACAAACCACTGCGCCTTCGGTTTCTTGTGATCACCTGTTCCGGTCTCCGAACCTTTAAGATGCCCCATTTAAATATTATCTTGACCGAATATGAAGACCTTTACAAGATGATGACATCGAAAACCTTCCTACCATACACACTCCTCGCTATTCTTTTTCTGTCGACAACCACAGTTGGGTTGGCACAAAAGAAGGATAACGCCACTATTGCAAAAATGGTGGCATCCTATAAAACAGAGGTGCGCGGACCATACCGCGATATACGTTGGTTCTGTAAAGATGGGACTACACTCCCCCCTCAGGAACGTTGCGCAGAAAAAGGCGGGGTTCAACGGGCCCGTTACCGCGATGAGGTGATCGCCCTTGGAAACTCGAACCACATTTTCCTGGGGCAGATCCTATCTACCACGGCCAACAATGATTTCTGGGACGAGAAGCACAATCATTCCCGTTTGAAGCAATTTCAGATGCAGCAATTCCTGAAAGCCGCAGACGATGGCTGGGTACTCAGGAAAGCTCAGTTCTACCGTGGGGCTTTTCAGGCGGAGGACGAAGAAGCTTGGGGAATAAAATTCTACGAATGGTTACTGGCAGATGCGAACAGGGCGGCAAGCCAGTTCTTCCTCATACGACAAAGCGCCAAGGATGTGCCACACGCAGCCGAAACCAACGTTGCGCAGAACGTGCGCGCCCTTTCGAAGGATATTTCAGACAACGTTCCGAGCTTCATGGAGCTACGGGTAAAACTTCACGGTCAGCCAGAACGGTCTGACATCGAAAAAGTGAAGGCATACAGGACAAAGAACAAAGAGAAGCTATCTGCAGAGATGGATGCGAAGATCGCAGACCTGCTTGCGCAGATGGACATCCTGTATAGCCCAATAGACGTGAAGGACTTTGATGGATGTGTGAAAACCATTGGTTCCGAGACCAAAGCAGGACGGGCGCTATCCAAGTTCATTGACAACTACAGCAATACCGCGCTTACCAAAGTCAAGTGCCAGGAAATTGCAGTCGCAGCCTTGACCATCAGAACAGAGATGGCAAGCCCCATGAAACCCGCTGCCCGCTTAGCCCTTATTGACGCTTCCAACAGACTGGAAAGCCTATTGATACGCGAAGCAGCGGAATGGAAACCGACATCGCTCCATGGAAACATGCTCAAAGTGACCTGCCTGGCAAAGGCTGCTGCCGCATTCGGTTACCTGGAAATGTGGGAATGGGAACAACTTTCAGGAAAACTGTTGATGCAGACAGGCGATGAAATAACGCTATCGAAACTGGAGCGGTTTGCCGAAAACGCACAACGATCGGTTGAATGGTCCAGCGGAATGATCCGCGCCAATTACGATGATGTGATCAGACTCTATGCAGGGTTTGAACCCTTGGCAGCTGGATTTGTGGATGATCGGGTACGCTCTTCCATCCTTCTGCAATTGGGCGATGTGGTGTCGGATGTCGGAGATATGTTTGCGTCACATGCCGGTTTTTCAAATCGGGTGATGAACATCCCTGCCCAAAGCTCTATGCGCGGATTGAACTCCGGCTATGCATTGGGCGAGCTTGTTGTCACCAACCGATCTCCTGATGACCTTGAGATATCAGGAGACAGGATCTACGTTTTCAATAGACCTCCATCAGACCTTAAACCAGTGGCCGGTATTGCTACGGTAACCGAAGGGAACATGGTATCGCACGTTCAACTACTTGCGCGGAACCTTGGAATACCGAATGCGGTCCTATCTGCCGAAAACCTCAATTCCTTACTTCCATTCAATGGCAGGAAGGTGTTCTTCGCGGTTTCAACACGTGGAACCGTAGTGATGAAACCAGCCTCCGACATGACGGAAGAGGAAAAAGCATTGTTCAGCAAAAAGGCACGGAGCGAAGAGAAGATCAGCGTTCCTGTGGAAAGAATGAACCTCACCGATGCGAAGATCCTGAACCTCCGTACGGTTGATGCCTCCCTTTCGGGAAAGATCTGCGGACCGAAAGCCGCCAATCTGGGGCAGTTGAAAAAGATGTTCCCCGAAAACGTGGTAGAAGGATTGGTCATCCCGTTCTCCATTTTCCGAGAACATTTCAATCAGGAAATGCCTGGACAGGGCAAAAGTTTCTGGAAATATCTCAACGACATTTTCACCGAAGCAGCTTCCATGCGTAAGGCTGAGACTCCGGACGCTGAAGTTGAGAAATACGTGCTTGCCAAATTGGACATTCTTCAGACTGCCATCAAAAAGATGCCGCTCAGCAGTGCCTTCCAAGCAGAACTTAGGAGCAAATTCAAAGAAGCCTTCGGCAAGGAGTTGGGTCAGGTGCCTGTTTTCCTGCGTAGCGATACCAACATGGAAGACCTGAAGGATTTCACCGGTGCCGGCCTCAATCTCACGCTTTTCAACGTACTGGAGGCTGATAGGATCCTGCAAGGGATCAAGGATGTTTGGGCATCGCCCTACACCGACCGAAGCTACAAATGGCGGCAAAAGTACCTGCTCAACCCAGAAAACGTATTCCCTTCCATCCTCATCATTCCAAGTGTGAATGCTGATTATTCGGGAGTGCTCATCACCAAAGGTGTTTCATCCGGAAAAAGCGATGAGATAACCGTTGCCTTTAACCGCGGGGTGGGAGGCGCTGTGGAAGGTCAGGCCAGCGAAACCTGGTCGTTGAGCAACGATGGTCATACGCTCGTCACTCCTGCACGCGAACCCGAATTCACCACCATCCCAG
This sequence comes from Bacteroidia bacterium, assembly GCA_041583955.1. Classification (GTDB taxonomy): domain Bacteria; phylum Bacteroidota; class Bacteroidia; order UBA10329; family UBA10329; genus UBA10329. The sequence goes on from JBFHEW010000090.1 coordinate 4,212, forward strand.
CTACGGGCGGAACCGGCAAGTCATACACCGGTTTTTCTGATCGACTCTTGACAGACACGATGCTTACTGCACTACAAGCCATGGCCGGACAACTGAATGAGAAACTCCCGGCAACAGGGCTTCGCGGGCCATACGATGTGGAATTGGGCTTCAAGGACGGAAAGATCTGGTTGTTTCAGGTGCGTCCGTTCGTTGAGAATAAACGAGCCGCAGCCTCAGATTACCTGCGATCCATAACGCCCGAACTTGACGGTAGCAAAAAAGTTCCCTTAAACGCAAAACCATGAATCCTAGATCACTGACCTTTATTGTCGTTTCCTCCGTACTGCTTTCCATGCCGCAGTACCCTATTGATGGCTACGAAACAAGTTGCATCAGACGACTAAACCGACTGCAACTGGTGTTGGACGGAACAATAAAGGATACCAAGCCGATAGATGGGGCGCAACTTTCCATCAACGATATCAAACTGAACCTAAGTGGTCCAGAGGGGAATGCGCTGACAACCATACCTGCTGCCGACCCCGAATTCCAAAAAGCCATAAACGGTCTTTTTCCGAACCTGCACGAAAGCTATTCGCTGGCGGTAATGGACATCACCGCTGGCAAGCCTGTGCGATACGCATCCCGGAAAGAGACGGCTCAATATCAACCCGGAAGTGTTGGGAAACTGGCTGTGATAACCGGTTTCTTCACCGAACTGAGAAAGATCTATCCGGATAACTTCGGAAAGATGCAGGAGCTGATGAAAGTGCGCAAGGTGCGTGCCGGTAAATGGGCCATGACCGACTCGCACACTGTACCGTTCTTCAATCCGGACACGCGCGAATTCTCGAAACGCTCGGTTCAGGAAAACGATGTGTTCTCTTTATATGAATGGCTTGACCACATGCTTTCGGTAAGCAACAACGGTGCAGCAAGCGTGTGTTGGAGAGAGGCTATTCTGATGCGTGCTTTCGGAAAGGACTACCCGTTATTGACCGAAGACCAGGCCAACGAATACTTCAGAACCACTCCAAAATCAGAACTTTCAGACATGGCCGTATCTGTTGTGAACGACCCGTTGCGCAAGCTCGGAATAACCGAAGAGGAATGGAAACTCGGCCTGCTTTTCACCCGTGGCGGAAGCTCGTACATACCTGGCAAAGGCGGTAGCATCGGGAGCCCTCTCGGGCTGATGAAATTCCTTCTTGCCATGGAACGAGGCAAGGTGGTGGATAAGGAAAGTAGCCTGGAAATAAAACGGCTCATGTACATGACCGATAGACGCATCAGATATGCAGCAGCCCCGGTTCTAGATAAGGCTGCGGTCTATTTCAAATCGGGCAGCCTATACAAATGCAAGGAAGAAGAAGGATACCAATGTGGGAAGTACAAAGGGAACGTGAACAATTTCATGAACTCAGTTGCCATCATTGAACATCCTGACGGAACGAAATACATGGTTGTTCTGATGAGCAATGTGCTGAAAAAGAACTCAGCAAGCGACCATCAGGCATTGGCCACCAGCATCGACCGGATAGTACGGAAGTAGCGCGTCAGCCCTGCAATTCGGCCAAGGTCAGCTGCGCCATTTCCTGAACTTTAGGCTGCGCACTGGAAACGAATGGCTTCACCAATGCGATGTGCTCCCGGTTCTTCAGTACCCGCATGAGTTGGAAAACAGCCAATTTCAACTTGGGGTCGCGTCCTTCCAAAAGCAATTCGAAACACGCCCTTTCATCAGGCACACGCAGTTTCAGGTTCTCGATGGCCTCGTTCGACACGGTTTCGAGGGCAGCGGTTTCTGCAATAGGCACCAAGGTTTTCTTCAGGGTGGGTTCCAGCATATTCTCCAAGAACTCCACCGAATTCATCCTGATATCGGGATTAATATGCTTCAATCCTTCATAAACAGGAATCACATCTTCGGCAGGATAGCGTAACCCGAGTAGCCGGAAGATCCGTTCAAGCGTTCCGTCCAATCTCCGTTCCAAGAGATTGATCAGATTCCGTCTGGCCTCGTGCACAGCAGGTTCCTTTTCGTTCTCATCATTCTTGCTTTGAAGATAGAGAACACCTAAAGTGCGTTTGAAAATGCTGGCTTCTTCAATGATGTAGGCGACCACCTCATTCTTCGGTATTTTCCGATGAGGGAAATCGTGCTGCATCGTATTCAGCGATCGCAGCGCTTCAAGCCGTAGCTCAACATCAGCGGTACGTAAAAAGGCCATCAGCGATCTGACGGCCTGCTGTGTATCCATCTGCTCCAACACACCGGGTATCTGTCTGGCCACTTCTGCATTGGTAGACGGGTTCATTCCAAGCTTTTCAAGCTCGGAGATGATGCCTTCACCATAATTCAGCAGCGCCAATTGGGCGGTCGGTCGGGTACTTTTTGTAACCAGGAAGGAGGCTATTCTCTCCACAAATCGAATATTCATGGTAAACCCGGCAGCGCGTATGGCCTCTGATACGATCTGTTGGTTCTCATCCTCCATTGCGCGTTCAATGACCGGATAGAAAACTTGGAGATCGGCATGACCGGAAGCGCGAAGCACCATGGTCTTGAACAGGGTCTTCTCTGCCTCGTCTTCCGTAAGGTCGATGTAATTCAATTTCTCGTGCACCCGCTGCTCGATCTTCAGCAACTTTCTCATTTCAGGATTGTTGCGCGCCTCCTCCGAAAGTCCGACCAGCGCGGCCCCACTTATCATCGGGTCTTCGTGCAGCAGATACCTGTTTATGGTGGCAATCCTATCGGTTGTGGATTGGCGTAGCAATTGCGAAAAGGCCTTGTACCGCACCTCCTGATGCTCATCATGAAGCAATTTATGAAGGAGCTCAGGCTCAACGACCTTTTCAAGATAATAGATGCAATGCAAGGCCTTTGCTCTCACTGGGGCCGAAGGGTGCGTCAGGAACTTGAAAACATCATCATACAGCCGTTTATCCGGAATTTCGCGCACCTTCTCCAACACATAGAGTATTTGAGCCTCGGTACCGGTTTCGAGTGCTCTGCGCAATCCGTTGAGAACAGATAGGCTACTGAAGTCGGTAGGCGCCTTGGCCGCAAGTTTATCTGCTTGTGTGAGTTTTGCCTTGAATGATTTGAAGTACTCCTGTCGCACCTTTACCGCCACCCAGAACCAAACTCCCAGTACGGCAATGATCAGAATACTCACGGCCCGTATGGACAGGTCCAATCCGTTTATGAGGAAAATGAGACAAAGACCGGCCACACCGGTGGCAGCCAGATCGACAAACACATCAATGAAGCTTTTGGTCTGACTTTTTATACTGAGAGGAATCGGAAGAGCCAACAATTCTGTTGCCGCCTTATTCACCGATTGTTTTACCGAAACCTCCCACAGTTTGGTAAGAACAGCTACCCACAGAACGGGGGTAACAAGCATGACCAGCGAACCGACCAACACCCCTCCAGGCAGGGCGAAAAGCGAACTTCCAACTCCGAATGTGCCAACGATTCTCCGTGTCAGAAAAAGCTGGATGATGATGGAGACGACATTGAACGTGGAAAACCAGAAGCCGAAAAAAACGGTGAGTTCGTCAGGGTCGGATATGGTAGAATAGGCAATGCTGCTGAACTGGAATTCGACCAGTTTGGCCACCAGTACTCCAAGGGCCACCACCAACGCCAAGTAGGTAAGGTGCCTCGACTTACGGATCAACCAGAGTGGATGATTACCAAAACCCTTCAGTCTCTTCTTCTGCTGAAAATCTGTGAGAATGGTGATGTGTTTCTTCCAGATCTTCCTGTTAAGCGGAACGCACAGAAC
>JBFHEW010000091.1:0-7939 GCA_041583955.1 Bacteroidia bacterium
CATACCACCGGATCTGCAACTGGTCGTTGGTTGTGTGGCAGTAGACTTACAAAACCACCATTTCCGTTCGGATTCGGGGTAACAATCGCTCCATTTCCATGACCGTGTGCGTCCCAGTAACTTCCTCCATGGCGTGCTAGCGGTTGCGCATTCACGTTCATTCCTTGCGGAGTGATCACAGCAAGCACGTTCGATCGATGTGGGACACGGATGGTTCCTCTGAAAACGATTCCGTTATCTGCCCAACTGGTGGGTCTCATCAACTGAACCTGATAGTCTCCCGGCATCATACTTTCCAAAAGGATGGAATTGTTGGCTGCCACGAAACGCTGACCATTTAACAGGATCATGGTATTGGGCCGATGACCTGCCAGCTCGATGGTAAGTCTGGAGGCACTTGGATTCGCAAAAGCGACAACGGCCGAGAATAGAAGTGCTAAGGATGTAGATAATGTTTTCATGACTTCTGATTTTTAAAGGTTCAATAGGTGAAAACCAATTGGCGTGCCAAACGGATGCGACCCGTTCTGTTTCGACACGTATCAGCCTGTGGATGTGGGTGCATCTTTCTACATTTGCGACATACAGAACCCACTATGCGAAAAACAGTTTTCGGACTAACATTCCTCGTTATTGTTCTCGGAACAGTACAATTACTATGCAGTTGCAGCAGCGACTCACGCCACCCCATCGAAGTGGTATTCTATAACGTGGAAAATCTTTTCGATACGGTTGATGACCCCTTTGTCCTTGACAACGACTTTCTACCAGATAGCGCCAACAATTGGACCGAGGAACGCTACAACAAGAAGTTGGCAGACCTGGCAAAGGTGCTTACAGCCATTTCTGAAGACGGCCTACCGGAAGTGGTGGGAGTATGCGAAGTTGAGAACCGAAAAGTGGTAGAAGATCTTTTCAGCACGGCATCGCTCAGCAAAGGCCAATTCAAGGTGATCCATGAGGACAGCCCCGACCTTCGTGGTATTGATGTGTCTTTGGTTTACAACGCTGCGCTATTGAAAGAACTGCACCACGAAAAAATGAGATACTCGTTTCCGTTTGAGCCGGAGACAACCACGCGCGACATTCTGTATGCCAAACTGTTATCCGGAACAGACACACTGCACTTCTTTGTAAACCATTGGCCATCAAGACGCGGTGGCGAAGAAGCCAGCGAACCGAAACGACTTCTTGCGGCAACCGTCCTTCGCACCAAGATAGACTCCATTCTCGTGCGCAACCGTTCTGCCAAGATCATTGCCATGGGCGATTTCAACGATTATCCGAACAACCGCTCCATGACCGAGATATTGAACTGCGAACCAGGCGCCAACCATACCCTTACCAACCTTACGTACACGCATCATCAAAGTGGCGCGGGCACGTACAATTACCGGGGCGATTGGGGAATGCTGGATCAATTCATCGTTTCTGATGGCCTGTTGTTCAGTGCTGACGGTTACGCCACCTCCACTTCTGCCGTTTCCATCTTCAAAGAAGATTGGTTGCTGTATTTCCCCGAAGATGGTGGAGAACCGTCTCCGAACAAAACGTATGGCGGACCGAAGTATTACGGTGGTTACTCGGATCACCTCCCGATCAGGCTTACCCTCTATTGAGATCGGGGAAAAATTGTTGATACCCCACTTTCGCGGCAGCCAAAATCTCATTGGTGCATCATTACCTTTGTGATAGATGTTCAATGATATGAGAGCCGTTTTCCTTGCGTTATCTGTAATTCTGCTTGTAGCCTGTAAGAAAGAACCTCTGCAACCTGGCGAGGACAACCTGTTCTTTGTGGAATTTCAAATAGGTAACGACACCATTTACTATGAAGATGGTGAGGAAAATTATGGCAATGGACCTGGAATCCGCACGTATGAGGATTCGATCGGCCGTTTGCATAGCCAATTCACCACGTTCCAACGAAGCCCCTTGACGCCCGGCTATTACAAGAACACTGTAAGTATACAGATGGTGAAGTTCTTGACTGATACCGTTTTTCCGCCATACAACGTAAGTTTCTCCCTTTTCAACGAAGGGGTTTACGGTTATGGGTCATACACTCTTGACAGCACCACGGCCGGCATTGACGGTGCGGTTGTTTATTATGTGGATAACGATAGCGTTACCTGGAGCAGTGGCGTACAATATGGCGACCAAGAGAATTGGGCCGATTTCGAAATCACTTCGCACAATGCCGTTGATGAGATTCTCTTCGGAGCAAAGACAAAAGGCACGTTCAATTGCCGCGTTTTCAATGGGTCAGGCGGATACCTCGACCTGAGAAACGGAAGATTTCACGCACGGACCATTTACCCTCAATAAGAAAAGCATGAAACAGTACCACGACCTGATGCAACACGTAATGGAAAACGGAACCGATAAATCGGACCGGACAGGCACGGGTACCCGCAGTGTTTTCGGTTATCAGATGCGCTTTGACCTGAGCGAAGGCTTTCCGGTGGTCACCACCAAGAAAGTACATCTACGCTCCATCATCCACGAGCTCCTTTGGTTTCTGAAAGGAGATAGCAACATCAAGTACCTGAAGGAAAATGGGGTTTCCATTTGGGACGAATGGGCTGACGAGAACGGAGAGTTGGGGCCTGTTTATGGTGTACAGTGGCGCTCGTGGCCGACCGCAGATGGGAGGAAGATCGATCAAATAGCCAAGCTGGTTGATGGCATCAAGAACAATCCCGATTCCAGGAGGCACATCGTGAATGCTTGGAACGTGGCAGAGGTGAACAACATGGCCTTGCCTCCATGTCATACCATGTTTCAGTTTTACGTTGCAGACGGAAAACTATCATGCCAGCTATATCAGCGCAGTGCAGACATTTTCCTTGGGGTTCCTTTCAACATAGCTTCGTATGCTTTGCTTACAATGATGGTGGCACAGGTCTGCGACCTGAAACCGGGCGATTTTGTGCACACATTTGGCGATGCACATCTCTACTCCAATCATTTTGAGCAGGCCAAACTACAATTGAGCCGTGAGTTGAGACCGCTCCCTACTATGAAGATAAATCCTGAAATAAAAGACCTTTTCAGCTTCAGGTTTGAAGATTTTGAGTTGGAGAATTACAATCCGCACCCACACATCAAAGCTGCCGTTGCCGTATGATCAGTATGATTGTTGCCGCAGACGAGAACAACGTTATCGGAAAAGATAACGACCTGATATGGCATTTGCCTGACGACCTCAGATTCTTCAAGCAGAAAACGAGCGGGCATGCCATCATCATGGGGCGAAAAACCTTTGAATCGGTAGGCAAACCGCTACCGAACCGAACCAACATCATCATTACTCGCGACAAACTTTTCCGTGCGGATGGCTGCCAAGTGGTACATTCTTTAGAAGAAGCTCTGAAACTGACCGAAGAGGAAGAAGAAGTTTTCATTGTAGGTGGAGAACAGATCTACAGACAGGCACTTCCGGTTGCCGACCGGATCTACCTTACACGGGTTCACCATTCGTTTGATGGGGATAGGCATTTCCCTGTACTGGGAAACGAGTGGAAAGAAGTTGAATCCATTGCACACACGGCAGACGAAAAACATGCGTATTCGTTTACCTTTATGACCTACCAAAGGCGCTAAAACCGATACCTTTATCTGACAATATCAAATCATGCACAAACGATTCCTTTTACCGATTGCTTCTATCCTTCTGTTCGGTGCGGTCATTATTTCCGGCTGTAAAAAAGTGGTTCATCAGAACATTCAGGCAGCCAGCAATACCTCTGTGGCGCTGGTTGTTTTCAACGATGTATTCGAGCAACTCATCATTGCTGCAAACAACGGGACATCGCTCGACCAGATCAGCCAATCCACTTGGAACCTGAGTGGTTCGGTGTGCGCCACTGTCACGCTCTCACCGCTGGGATCTTCCTTCCCGAAAACGCTAACGGTCAACTACGGAAACAGCTGTACAGGCTTCAACGGAATTGCAAGGAAAGGAAGTTTCAGTGCCGAAATCAGTGGAAACCTAGCTGACGAAGGAACCACCATCGACATTCAATTCAATGGATTCTCAAGAGGACAGTACATGCCTGCCGGTGACTACTCCGTTACCGTGGGAGGCATTGATGGGTCAGGGAATCCTCTGTTCAGCGAAACCATTTCGGGGGGTAGCATATCATGGGGTGCTCAGCAGATGTTGTGGAGAGCAAACCTCATGAGAAAGTGGACAGAAGGCAGCGAAACCGGCTTCAATACACCCGATACTTCTGGCACCATGGGCGTTGCAGGGCTCAACGATGATGTTTTTGAGATCACTGGAGCCGGATCCGGAAACGATTCAAACACACATCCATTCGATTGGGAAACAACCTCTGCCCTTGTTCTCCAAAGAGGATGCCTGTATGTAAAGCAAGGAACTTTGGCCGTTGCGCCTGCCAATTTCAATATCGGAATGGTAGACTACGGAAGTGGCGAATGCGACAAACAGGCCACGATTGAAGTGGATGGCGAAGTATTCAACTTCACGCAATAGATACGGCTACGTTGTAGGAACGAAAATAGCATGCTCAACCCTCGGCATTCCGAAGGTCTTCCCTACTTCGTACATTTTACTTATTGCCGCCTTGCCCCGTTCTCCCAGATCGATTGAGAATTGATTGACATACAGGTCAATGTGTGACCTCATTACCGATTCTTCCATTTCCTGTGCATGACATTTCACGTAATCTTTAGATGCATCAGGGTTATCGAATGCATACTGAATACTTCTGCGCAGTAGCGCATCAAACCGCTGACGAAGCTCGGGTTTCAGTCTGCGGTGCACAGCTATGCCGCCTAGCGGGATCGGAAAACCCGTGGTCTGCTCCCACACTTCACCCAGATCGGCAATCCTGACCAGGCCTTTCTCCGAATAGGTGAAACGGTTTTCGTGAATGATCACCCCAGCATCTACCTCCTCTCTCAGAACAGCGTCTTCAATATCGGAGAACAGAAACTCCCGTTTATTCAAAACATGAGGAAACGCATAGGACATGAGGAAATTTGCCGTGGTGCGAATACCCGGAATAGCGATGGTGCCTTGCTGTAATTGCAGCGCAGACAACGGACGTTTCGCAATGAGCAGTGGCCCACAGTTATTCCCCAACGCGCTCCCTGCATTGAGCAATTGATACATGTGATACACATAGGCATAGGCGTTGTAACTGATCTTCGTGACGTCCAACTTTCCGGCCAGCGCCATCCGGTTCAATTCTTCAACATCGGCCAGAACCACTTCCAGCTCCAGATCGCCAAGATCCAATCTCTTGTTTACCAGCGCATCAAAGATGAACGTGTCGTTGGGGCAAGGCGAAAAGCCAAGCGTGAGTCTATCCTTCATTTCGTAGGTCGTCTATGCATTTCCTTACTTCAACATGAAGATTTTCAAGTGCCAACGGAATGTTCCAAGCAGCACGGTTTCTGGGCTCAACCCTGTTTGAAATGGCCCGTACCTGAACCCAAGGAATCCCAAATTGTTTACACACATACGCAACGGCCGCCCCTTCCATACTTTCAATGTCCGGACTGAACTGACGATTGACGGATGCTATGGAATCCTGTGCTCCATGCACCCTATTCACCGTAATGCCGGATGTCTCTTGAAGCGAACCCAGTCGTTCATTTGTTTCAAACAGAAGTTCATCGGTGTCGACCAGATCCATCTTGTCGGCCGGAATGAACTGTTCATGGTCCTCCACCCCCAACTCCGCAAACCTGTCTGACACTACCTGAACCACTTGTCCAAGTTGGAATTGAGAACGAAAAGACCCCGCTATTCCCACATTCATGACCAGATCATACTGAGATCCTGTCAGCTTTCCGGTGAGCGAAAAGGTGGTGGCAACCATTCCAACTCCCGTAACCAGAACATCAACATCTTCGCGTTCCAGGACCGGCATCTCTTGTTGAGTTGCCGAGACCAGCAGAATCCTTTTAGGCATGCGGCAAAGTTAGTTCCTTCCATTGAGTTTGCGAGCGTTCGGGCCACGAGGAAATAACGAAGCAAGATGACCATTCCGCAATAAATAACTAGTTTATTAGTTGTATAACTATATTTTTAGTTATATGTTTGTTCCCATGAAGGATCTAACAAAAGCAGAAGAGCAGGTAATGCATGCGCTCTGGAAACTGGAGAAAGCATTCGTAAAGGATGTGATAGAGGAATTTCCAGAACCGAAACCAGCATATAACACGGTCAGCACCATTATTCGGATATTGGAAAAGAAGGAATTCGTCAGTTACAAAGCGTTTGGAAAAACGCATCAGTACTTCCCGATCGTTTCCAAAGAGGATTACACCAAACATACGGCAGGGCAATTGGTGGATAACTACTTCGGTGGTTCATTCAAGAACCTCGTATCGTTTTTCGTGAAAGACAACGATATGACCGTGAAAGAAATGGATGAATTGATGAAAGTGATTGAAGCGAAAAAAGAGCAGAACAGGTAACGACATCAGACCACTTTGTCTTACAGAAAATAACATGACATGCAAGAATTCTTTCAGTTTCTGGTGATAAGCAACCTATCGTTGTTGGTAGTATGGGGCAGCTACAAGCTGTTCCTTGAAAACAATACATTCCACGGTTGGAACCGGGCATACCTACTCATCGGATCAGTACTATCGCTGGTTATACCACTACTACCTACCCAACGGACAACTTCTGAGGCATTGATAGGAATTGAATTACCCACTTTGGATGTTTCGGGCGGCATTCTCCAAACCACTGTCCATTTTATTCCACTTAATCCATATTTCCTCTTTTACTCAATTGGACTATTGGTTGCTCTGTGGTTCTTTGTGCAGTCGCTGGCAAGTTTAGTGAGCCTGCTTAAACAATCAGAATCTGAAACGCTGCATGGGGTAACGGTTCTTCGCTCCGAGAAAGCGGGTCCATTCTCTTTTTTAACCATTATTCACCTACCAAAGTATGTTTCTCCATCACACTTAGAAACGGTACTTAGACATGAAATGGCACATGTAAAACTGATGCACACTTACGATGTGCTATGGTTGCGGATACTGCAGATCCTGTTCTGGTTCAACCCACTGCTACTTCTATATAAGCAAAGCCTTCAGGCAATACACGAGTATCAAGCAGACGCCCTCACTCAGGTGGACGGTTCCAAGGAGCGCTACGTTGAAATTCAAGTGGAACAATTGTTCGACCTTCCAAGAGAACTTTCATTGGCAAATAGTTTTTACAATCCCATAAATCTTAAAAAACGAGTTAACATGATCTATTCAGAAAAAACATCGAAGTGGGCAACCATGCGTTATGCGGTTGCAGTTCCGGTTATTGCCATCGTTGCGTTAATGACCGCCTGTACCGAGGTACCTGTTGACCTGGTTGAACAGGAAACAGATAAAGTATACGAAAACGGTGTCGAAGTGATGCCTGAATACGTAGGGGGCATGGCTGCATTATTCGCCTTTGTGGGTGAGGCGATCCGATACCCGGAAGCAGCAGAAGCTGAAAACATTACCGGAAAGGTATTTGTCGGTTTCGTGGTAGATAAGAACGGAAAAGTGGGACAGGTAGAAGTCGTGAAAGGCGTTCGGGACGATCTTGATTCTGAAGCGGTGAGGGTGGTTTCAGAAATGCCGGACTGGACACCTGGCATGCATGATGGTAAGAAAGTGAGCGTTCATATGGTACTGCCGATCTCATACCAATTGTAGAGACAAGGTATTCTGACCAATGTAGAAGATCCCATGAGCCAGTGCCATGGGATTTTCTGATTCTACAACACTTGATAACTCTTAACATCCACCTGTTTAGCCAACTTGCACATTCCATTATCTTTGGACCGATTTCAAACGAACCGATCATGAAACATATGATGAATTGGGGCGGAATCCTTGGGCTTGCGCTCATTGGTATCTCGCTTGTATTGTATTTACTTGATATGACGGAGGCCAGCTGGGCCCA
>JBFHEW010000092.1:0-7879 GCA_041583955.1 Bacteroidia bacterium
CAAAGGCAATTACAGCACCTACCTGAACAACCGCGCCACACGGATGGAGGTGGAACATGCCAATGTCGACAAGGCGCAGAACCTATATCGAAAAGAGTTGGAATGGATGCGCAGGCAGCCGAAGGCCCGCACCACCAAATCGAAATCGCGACAAGACGATTTTTACGAAACGGAGAAGGTTGCCAAAACCAACCTGAAACAGGATCAATTGACCATGGAGGTGAATATGCAGCGGATGGGAAGCAAGATCCTTGAATTCCATCGCGTACGAAAAGCCTATGGCGACCGAGTGCTGTTGGATGGTTTCGACTACAAGTTCAGGAGGGGCGAACGGATCGGCATTGTGGGCGCTAACGGCTGTGGAAAGTCAACGCTGCTGAAAATGATCATGAGTCAGGTAGAGCCCGATGGAGGTAAGATCGTGATCGGAGATACCGTAAAGATCGGTTACTACGGTCAGGACGGATTGGAGATGAAAGATGGCAAACGCGTGATCGAGGTGATCACCGACATTGCCGACCACATTCCGCTCAAGAAAGGGAAATCGATTTCAGCAGCTCAGTTGCTCGAACGCTTCCTTTTTCCGCGACATCAGCACTATCAGTATTTGGATAAACTGAGCGGAGGAGAGAAAAAACGGCTTTACCTGCTTACGGTTCTGATGGCCAATCCGAATTTTCTCATTCTGGATGAGCCTACCAACGACCTCGATATTCTATCATTGAATGTGTTGGAGGATTTCCTGATGGAATTTGAAGGCTGTCTGCTGATAGTGACGCACGATAGGCACTTCATGAACAAGCTCGTGGATCAGCTTTTCATCTTCGAAGGAAACGGACACATCCGTGGCTTTGTAGGCAATTACGACCAGTATCGTTTTGCTTTGGAAGACGAGAAAAAGGAAAAGTCTGCTGCAAAAAAAACACAGAAGGAAACAGAAAGCCTTGCTGCCAAAGGCAAGATGGGATTCAACGAAAAGCGCGAATTCGGTCTGCTTGAAGTGGAAATCCCAAAGTTGGAAAAACGGAAAAAGGAACTCACCTCTCAAATGGAAGCCGTTGTTGACGACCACGAAAAGTTGATGGAACTCTCTTCCGAATTCCAGCGGATCTCATTGGAACTCGAAGAAAAAGAACTCAGATGGTTGGAATTGAGCGAGCTGGAAGCTTAGGGTAAGCAATAGGATCGGTTTCTAACCTCCAGCGGTGGTACCGCCTCCGGAATTGCCTCCACTTTTCTTGCGCTTCTTCCATTTCGGGTTGAAAGGTCGCTTTTTCTTGTCCGCTCCACTCTGACCAGCACCTTTGTTGTCAAAGCGCTTCTTTCCTCCACCGCCTGGCCGACCTCTGCCTCCACTGCTTCGTTTCTCTCCCGGATTGTACGTTGGTCCTTCTCCCAACTCGGCAGGCAACGGTGGCTTCTCAATGGTGCGTTCAATGAGTTTTTCGATGTCTGCAAATCCATTCACATCGTAACCATTGATGAACGTGATGGCCAGTCCGGAAGCACCAGCACGGGCTGTTCTTCCAATACGATGAACGTAATCTTCGGCATCTTTCGGAACCTCAAAGTTCACAACGATCTCAATGTTGTCAATATCGATGCCCCTTGAGAGCACATCCGTGGCAACAAGGAAGTTGTATTTCTTGTTTCGGAACCCGGACAACACCTCTTCACGTTCGGCCTGTTCGAGATCGGACGAGATGGCCCTCGACTTCCATCCTTTTTTCTGAAGCGTTCTATTGACCGATTTCACAGCCGATTTTCGCGAACAGAAGATAATGCAACTGTTCACTTCCCGCTCTCCCATCAGAATCTCCAGTAGCTTATCCTTCTGTTCGTCATGAACCAAATAAGCCAATTGTTTGATGTTCTCAGATGGTTTGGAAATGGCAATCTCAACACTGATAGGGTCGTTGAGCAACTTATCGGCCAATTTGCGGATCTTGGGTGGCATGGTTGCCGAGAAAAGCATGGTCTGCCTGGTTTTAGGCGTCAATTCCACGATCTTCATGATGTCGTCATGGAAACCCATATCCAACATGCGATCGGCCTCATCCAATATGAGACACTGTAGCTTATCGAAATTCACGTAATTGAATCCCATGTGGGCTATCAGCCTTCCGGGGGTGCAAATGATGACATCTGCCCCTCCTTGCAACGATGATTTCTCGAAATCCCAGGAGGTACCATCTTTTCCACCATAAATGGCAATGGAAGATATGCCACCGAAATAACCCAGTCCTTGTAGTTGCTGATCTATCTGTATTGCCAATTCGCGCGTTGGCGCAATGACCAACGCCTTCACTCCAGTGTTGTGGCTTTTGAGCACGTGCTCTATCACAGGAATCAGAAAGGCTGCGGTCTTGCCGGTTCCTGTTTGTGCGCAGCCTACGATATCCCTTCCTGCGATAAGTGGCGGAATGGCTTGTACTTGTATCGGTGTGGCTTCTTCAAAGCCCATTGCATCCAAACCTTCCATGAGGCTCTCGTGCAGATTCAGTTCGGAAAATTTCATCAGCTGTAAAGGTGCGTTTTATTCTCAACTCATTGCAGAACAAAAATATGGCACAAAAAAAAGCACTCCGAAGAGTGCTTTTGATGTTTTCGGTTTACGAGGTACTACCCTCCCATCATGCCGCCCATGGCTTTCTGAAATTCTTCAAAGGTCATCTTGTCGTATCCATCAGGAATAGCAAACAGATCGGCTCCCAACGTTTCCTGCTTTACACTTTTGGCTGTCATTTTCATTTTGAACTGACCGCTGTCTATGGTGTACTCCAACGGGAAACCTTTAAGTCCTTCAAACTGCTTGTTTGCACCTGCAGGTAGTTCCTCTGAATAATAGATCTCCATTTCGCCTGCGCCTTCAACGGTTACCAACGCCTTCTTGCACTCATATCCGGCAATCTTCTTGGTGCCATCCACATACTTGAATTCGGGTTTCTTATTTCCGTTCTTCTTTTCCATCGCCTTCAGGTCTTCTTTTGACATTTCAACTGCCATTTTCTTACCCATCATGTTCATCAGCATGGTACCTGACCCTTTCTTGATGTCGGTAATGGTTACCTGACTCATTCCCATTCCGAGTGATTGCTCCAAACGGGTCTTATCTCCTTTGATCTGCGTGGTCATTTCGTCTGGCAACATGGCCGACATGGCCGCCATTTCTGCCGGAAGGTCCTGATATTCCAATCCGAAAGTGATGGTTCCCTCAAATTTCTTCTGCGCAAGGGTTGGAAGCGCAATGGCCACCGCCACAATTGCTAATACTAGGTTTTTCATTACTGTAGTTGCTTATTTAGTTTAGTTTTCAGTTTCCTCCGAACACCCTTTGCAGGATTTCGCTTACCCGATGAACAGGATCTTCTCTGATCTTACCTTCTTCTTCGGCCACTAAGTGGAATAAACCGTCCAGTGCCTTGGTTGTGGTGTAATCGGCAAGGTCTGTATTCACCTGAGGTTGACCTATGAATGGTGCAACGGAATTATAGTTGGTTGTGAGTGTGCCCCAAGCCGTTTGTGCCCCTACGGTTTCGAGCGAAGTTTCGATGTGTGGATGAAACAGTCCCGCAATCTCGGTCTGAGTGGCGCTTCTGAGGTACTGGGTGGCCGCATCACGGTCTCCATTCACAATTCCAATGGCATCGGTGATGGTGATGTTGGTGATGGCGTTGATGAGAATATCCAATGCCTGTGGAGCTGCATTCTCAGCGGCACGATTCAATTTAAGAACCACTTCGTCAACCAATGCCGGGCCAACTCCAGGAACTTGGTTGATGACAGTGACAATGGTCTGCGCTTCTGGCGGAAGTAGGATCTTGATGGCCTGATTGGCGAAATATCCATCCAGCTTGCTTCCGTTCGTTACAGCCGTATCAGACCCGACCCGAAGCGCCTCTTTCAATGCTTCTGTCGCATCTCCTGAACTGAGAAATTCTTCGATCACCTCGCACGAGGTAAGGCTAAGCCCTACGAACGAGAAGATGAGTATTACGGGAAATAATGCCTTTTTCATGGTGATTTATCGTGCTAGTTGAAAATATCCTTTTACGGCCTCCTTGCCGTTGGGCAGTTCACAAACATAGAAATATGTTCCGGTCGATTGATTTCCGCCATCCCACGGGTTCAAATGGTAATCATCCGTCTGGTAGCATTTTCTTCCCCAACGATCAAAAATGGTCATGGTGTTTCCTGGATACAGATTCAAACATGGAAGATTGAAAACATTGTTCTGAGGGATATTCCCGCAGAAATCAGCCGTACCAGCGAACGTAGAATTAGGGTTGA
The DNA here is from genome assembly GCA_041583955.1 of Bacteroidia bacterium. Lineage (GTDB taxonomy): Bacteria > Bacteroidota > Bacteroidia > UBA10329 > UBA10329 > UBA10329. Next base: position 4,291 of record JBFHEW010000092.1, read on the forward strand.
AAATGCTTGGTTGAATGATATCACAACTGATGGCTTCCACGATCACCTCAGACGTGGCCTCCTCAAAGCACTGATCGGTAACCAGCACCGAGTAGGTTCCGACAATGGATGAATCGGGAGCTAGTTCGTATGGAATGGAAACTGTCACGGAGTCGTTTGTCAACGAAGTTGCAATAAGCATGCCGTTCCAAGAGTACGTGTAAGGAGCTAGTCCACCGGTCACCAATGATGCCAACGTATCAGACCAGAACTCGCAAATGGTGACCGTGTCTCCCTGAAGCAGGTCGCTATTCAGGATCGATACGGTAAGGGCATCGTAAACAGGAACCATAACGGTGGCCGTATCGGAAGCAACTGAGCCACAAACGTCAGTCACGGTAACGATAAGATCTGTGGTTGCATTCGGATTCACCGTGATTCCAGGGCCTGTTGCTCCATTGCTCCAGCTGTAACCGAAAGGAAACGCACCATCGGCAACAGCAGATGAAAGCGAAACATCATCGCCCGGACACAGAACCGATGTATCCGCGACTGAGACCGATACCGGAGTATACGGAACAACGGTTACGGTAATCGTGTCGCGCACTGTTGAACCTTCTGGACAGTTGTCAGTTACCGAAACGATATAATCGGTTGTTTGAGTGGGTTGTACCGTAATGGTGCTACTTGTCTGTCCTGTACTCCAAGAATAACTGTAAGAAGGCACACCGGAGGTGGCTATGGCCGTGAGCGTGGCATTATCGCCTGGGCAAGAAAGTGTCACGTCAGAACTGGTCTGTAACGACATGATGACGAAATCCACGTTGACCACATCGGTGAACGATGGCGTTCCACAAGCGTCTGTTGCCTGAACCACGAACGATGTATCGGAGTTCGGATGAACCCAGATGGCGTCTCCCACTGCTCCATTGCTCCATTCAAATGTATAAGGCGGATTGCCCATGCTGGCAGAAGCCTCCAGCAGAACAGAATCTGAATTACACCAGACAAAATCAGGAGGGGCGACAGCCGGGTACGGTGGCCCGACATCAAGAATCTGAATGGTTCCGGTAGAAATGATGGTGTCGCCACACAGGCTGATGGTATAAACCGTTATCACAATGCTATCTCCGACCTCAGTCAATCCATCCTGCAGGGCTTGTATCTCAATGGAAACAGATGTATCGCCAACGGCAAAGAAAACCGTATCGGGCACACCAGTATAGTCAACGCCATTTATGGCAGAGCCGCTCAAATAAACCGGTACTGACAAGAGGGTATCGGCATTTTCAACCGGTCTTGTAAACTGAATAACTGCTGGCGTACAGTCTTCAACGATCCAACCTCCACCTTCTTCCACGCTACCTGAAGCCGTGGCAATTTCCACCTCTACGATGTTCGACCTGAAGCTACGCGCTTCGAGGAAAACGCCCGAATCGTAAATCCCATCGCCACCATCGGAAATGGCCAATTTGATATGATATGTCTCGCCACACTGCACTGCAGCCTTGGCTCTGAGAACAACGGTGAACCCATCGTACTGAACACTGGCTCCTCCTGCATTGTCCGTGTAGTAAACGTTGTAACTGGCCCAGTTGGGGTCCAATGCGGCACAGGTTGCCGGATTGCCCGATATACCGGCAGTTCCGTTATTCACCGTATTGATCGATACCGGAGTGGTGGTTCCGGGCACGAGGGCAATATTGGCAGCTCCATTCGAATAGGGACCGGTTATTCCAGGTCCGCTGAGGAAAAAGCCGAAAACGTCATTCACCGTTCCGCACACGAACTCGTTGTACTCCTCAGAACCGAAAACGTAGCTGAAATCGATGGAATCGCCAGTCGGTACAAAATCGAATTCGAGAATGGCAGCATCGAAGGATGTGACTCCACTCAGAAGAGCAAGATCGGCATCTCCTGCAGAGCCCACATTATTACCAGCTCCACCGTTGTTGTTCGGTCCGATCGCAGTGACCACATTTCCACTCGAAAGGATGACTCCTTCTGCGATGCCGATGTTGGAATTGGCTCCGTTGAAATACCCGCTTTGGTTGTTGGTTCCCGAAAATGTAATGTTGGTTGCCGTAACACCCGGACCTAAGAGAACATCCTCCACCATTTGGGTAGGCGTCAATGTATTATCAATGACGAGTTGAGCAAAAGCATTGGGGCTGATCGTGCCTAGTACGCTGAACAGAAGCGCGCATAAATGTTTTTTCATTCTGACTATTTGTAAGCTCACGAATATAACTGATAAAGAATTGTTGAAGGGACCAAGAATCACTTAAAACAACAAGGTTGTCTTTCGCAGGTCAAAAACCGAGTTGGAATCGGAAAGCGAATTGCTGCACATCCCTCTCGCGGAATGGAGCCACAAAATCCACCCTGATGATCTTGAAGATATTCTCTATACCGGCTGTGACCTCCCAGTAGTTACCGTATGTAGGCTCATACAGGTAATGAACGCCACCTACCACTTGCCACTTCAACTTTTTAATAAGCGGGATCTTGTTCAGAATGAAGCCATGAAAATGCTGCTCGGCATGCACCTGAACGTAATACCTGTTTGTGCTTGCAGCGTAATAAGGCAGCGCCATGAATCGACCCAGACCGCTCGACATGACGTGCACACGTGTGGTATTGAAATGTTTCCAATTCATGAACGGGACGAACGAATGATTCGGGAACCAACCGGCACTTGCCTCCCATTCGAACCGACCTACCATTCCGAACGAATGATCGTCAGACACGCGTAAACTGAGTAGGTCATAGTTGGCATCAAGCTTCCCGAAACCACCGATTCCCTTTTCGTAATTGAATGTGAATTCAGGCCACTTGGTACCCAGATTGATCTTTCCGTTGGGTCGTTCCATGTATTTCATGCCAGGCCGATACGTGAATCCGACCCTCAGTATCAGGGCATTATTATCACCAAAGACCGCATCGTTGAAACCAACGCTCTCATTCCCAGGCTCGTTCAGCGAAAAATACTTCTCCTTGAAATCGATGTGCGTTCCGTTCAGATCGGGCGCATTCTTCAGCGTTCTTCTCTGACCATAGTATCCGTCCAAATGCAACCTGAATCCATTGAAAGCCTCTACGCCCCATCCTACCTCTCCGAACGAGTGCTGTTGCAATTTCATGTAATTCTCTTCGAGAAATACAGAGTAGAGCGAATTAAGGAGATTGCTGATGGTACCTCCATGAAACTGCTCCACGTAATGCCCTCCTTCCGCCCGCAACGACATGCGGTTAGTGCGATTGAAGCGATAATAGACCCGTGCCTTCGAGTAATAATTCTCCGAATAGAAACCATATCTGTTATTCCAGGCCACAGAAAGGTTGGTACGCCTATCGCTATCCGTCTTGCTGAATTCTATCCTGTAATCGATCAGATATCCTTCTACCGTGTTGTAATGAACAGCGGTGAACGGTGATTGAAAATCGATGGAAAAGTGCTTTCGGCTGTTCTGGTATTTGTAGCCATATAACAGGTTTCGCAATGCGAATCGGTTGTTTTTCCTGTCAATGGAATCCTTGTAAACGACAGACTCCTTGACCACCTCAATGCTGTCTTTCCGCACATAATCCTTGCGTTCCAATGCTGTGA
>JBFHEW010000093.1:0-7822 GCA_041583955.1 Bacteroidia bacterium
GAGCTTCGCGTAGTGGAAGAATCATCACATCCTTACATCAGTCTGGTTCTGACCGGGCGGAACGACAATTACGGTGGCGACTTCCGAAGTCGGCTGCAGCGTTGCGTGGTAAATGCCTTTCAACAATTGAAACGTTCCGACCTGACAGCAGAGATCCTTTTCGTCAACTACAATCCCGACCCAGACAATGAACCGATAGAACGCTTCATTTCCTGGCCGATGTCAGACCGGCAGGTCACAGTGCGGGTGGTTACGGTACCACACGAGGTACACCGTTCGCTTGTTGCCGATGGTAAACGGAAAAATGTTCCGGTCCTGGAGTATCTCGGAAAGAATGCCGGAATCAGAAGGGCTCGCGGTGAGTTCATTCTGAGCATGAACCCCGACATCATACTTACATCCGGTGTTGTGAACGAGTTGAAGCAATTGAGAAAAGACAGCTATTATCGTGCTGATAGAATTGATTTTTCGGGTGTGCTGGACGGGGAGCACCGATTGACGCGGGTTTTTCTGAAAGGTCATGACCATCCCATCTCAACCCTTGACGAATTACCGGTTCTCAGAAGGAAAAACCGGTTGGAGAATGCTTGGAAATGCTTCTCCCCGAATTTGAGTTGGCTGTTGAATCAGCTTTCAAAGCCTGTCTACTACAACCATACGGCAAACCGCTACCATTGCAACGTAAGCGGTGATTTCATGCTCATGCATCGGCAGCATTGGGAAGAGCTGGCAGCTCATCATGAGCACACGGCCATTTCGCTGCACGTAGATTCGTTGATGGTGGTGCAGGCAGCACATTTAGGATTGACCGAGCGGGTTCTTAACCATCCCATTTTCCATCAGGAGCACGAAAGACGTTATGACGCAACAGTTGCCGATCCATTGTATGTGGAGGCTTTCCGTTACTTCGAAGAACAGGCTGCATTGATGGCCCAACAGCAAAAACCCGAAAAATATAATGATCCGCATTGGGGATTATCTAAATTTGACCTGCCCGAAATGAACTTATAACCGCGTGACGGACAACCCCTTTTATCTTTCCATTGTAGCCACCACCAGAAATGACGATCATGGCGGTGACCTGCTCAAACGCACACAGGCCTTTGTCAATAGCGTTTATGTGCAGGCAAAGAAATACAGGCTTCCGGTTGAGTTGATCTTGGTTGAGTGGAACCCTCCCGTGGATAAACCATTACTGAAAGACGTGCTTCAGGGACCGGCAGAAGACGTTCCGGTGCGGTTGCGCTACATCGTTGTTCCGAAAGAGATTCACGATACCTATCGCTTCTCCGATTCGCTACCACTTTACCAGATGATCGCGAAGAACGTAGGGATAAGACGGGCCGAAGGAGAGTTCATTCTCTGTACGAACATCGATATCCTTTTCAGTGATCTGTGTTTCGAAACCTTGGCACAACGTAATCTAGAGAAAGGAGCATTCTATAGGGCCAACAGGTGCGATGTGCCTAAGCAGGTAATGGAATTTGATAGCCTTGAGAAGCAGTTGACCTACAGCAGGGCCAACATCCTAAGGCGCTTGGGCAATGCTCCTGGACACGAGGCCTTGTCTGGCCCGAAGATACTTTTCGAGTATCCCAAGTTTGCCAAGTTGTTGAATACACTTCTGATAAAACTGTGGCAGAAACTACATCCGGGAGAGTTTGCTCACTTCGTCATTGATTTCATGGCCTGTGGCGATTTTACCATGATGAGCCGTGAGGATTGGATGGATATTGACGGATATGTTGAGCTTGACATGTACTCGATTCACATCGACAGCATGGGACTTTGGTCTGCCTGTGCAAAAGGCAAGAAGCAGGTCATTTTTCCGTACGAAGCCTGCATCTATCATATCGACCATGAGAACGGCTGGGAATCTGACGATGTCATCAAGACCATCAAATTCCTGTCTGATAAACCGTGTCTCGACTATTCCATTGTACATAGGGCCGGAATGAAAATGGTGGCCAACGGCACCAATTGGAACCTGAACCGACCAGACTGGGGTTGGGCCGACAAAAAATTTGACGAATACGTGTTTGGCGCGTAGGTTTGGGTCATGAAACAGAAGATCGCTGTTGTTGGTGTTGGTAAACTCGGATTATGTTTCGCTCTGAATCTGGAAAAGGTCGGTTTCGAAGTTTGGGGAATTGAGACCAATAAGAGTCATGCTGATAGCTTAAGAACGAAGAGTTTCAATAGCGATGAACCGCAGGTGAACGAAATGCTCCAGACAGCGTCATCGTTCACGGTAGTAGATGATATAGCGCATGTCGTTGAACAGGATATTGAAGATATTTTCCTGATGGTGGCCACACCTTCGTTGCCTGATGGTGGTTACGATCACTCGCAGGTCGAACGGGTGGCAGAAAGGTTGATGGCCTTGGGAAAGTCGGAGAAGCAGAGGCACATCTATATCGGCTGTACCACCATGCCTGGCTATTGTTCCGTGCTGGCCCAAAAACTCAACGACTTCGGTTATACGGTGTCGTATAATCCTGAATTCATTGCGCAAGGCTCCATCATCAGTGATCAGCAATATCCCGATCAGGTGCTGATAGGAGAGCCAAGTACGGCAGTGGGTGATAGGTTGCAGTCTATTTACGAGCAGTTTGTGAAAAGCCGCCCCGTATTCTGTAGGATGGATCCGTTAAGTGCCGAGATCACCAAATTGGCTACAAACTGTTTTCTCACAACCAAGATATCATTCGCAAACTCCATCGGTGATCTGGCCCAAACAGCCGGTGCCGATGTCGATAGCATTCTGAAGGCCATTGGTTCAGATTCCAGAATAGGAGGTAAGTACCTGGGATATGGCTTTGGCTTTGGCGGACCGTGTTTTCCGCGTGATAACCGTGCACTCGGTAAGTATGCAGATAGCATGGGTTATCCGTTGCACATCAGCAACGCCACTGATAAGGTCAACGAAGAACACTTCCAGTTTCAACTGAAAAATTACCTCGGCAATACTTCTGCAACCGAAACAATTGTTTTTGATGGTGTCGCCTACAAGAAAGGCACTACTCAGATAACCGAGTCGCAGCAATTGAGACTGGCAGTAGCATTGGCACAGGCAGGTCGCACCGTTATCATCAAAGACTCAAAGGCCGTCATCGATCAGGTGCAGGAGCTGTATCCTGGGCTATTTCAATTCGAAGCAGACCTTTCGGAAGCCGTTGGCTGAAACACTTCGTATTTTGCCGAAAATAGGGCGTTCATGTCGTTGCTTGAGAAATACTGGGTACCGTATTTACTGATCTTTCTACTTGCCTTGGCCCAGTATGCCAACACCCGTAACCACGGTTTTGCTTGGGATGATGTCATTATCATGACAGAGAATTCGCGTGTTCAGCAAGGGTTGTCAGACATACCATCGTTCTTCGAAAACATCAAGACCACCAAGACTGAGAACCGCTATGGGTATCGGCCCATTGCCCTCCTTTCTTTCGCCACAGATGTAGAATTTTTCGGGGTCAACTCGCATGCTTCGCATCGCATCAGTATTCTGCTGTATGGCGTCCTGTGCGCATTGGTGTTCTTCTTCCTTCAGACCATATTCCCCGATCGCAAATGGTTCAACTTCTTGGTGGCCGTATTTTTCGCGGTGCATCCGTTGCATACCGAGGTGGTTGCCAATATCAAAAGTCGCGATGAGGTGCTGGCAATGCTTTTCGGAATCAGCTCACTCTGTTTTTTCTGGTACGGGTTGGAGCGGAAACAGCTATTCCATCACGCGCTTTTCGCGCTGTTGCTCCTGCTGGCATTCTTGTCCAAAGAGAATGCAGTTGTGTTCTGCGGAGTGGCCGTATTAATGGTGTGGTACCGCTTTCCGGAAAGGACTTGGAACGAACGGTTGAGGTCGGCACTTGCCGTTGCTTTCGTACTTGCATTGTTGGTTGCGACCCGCGTGTATGTCTATTCGGACCTGTTCTTTCAGAACGAAGATTATGAACTGTACACGAAGGGTATATTCCTTCAGGATGGTTTTGTTGGAAACCCGTTGTTCGGTCTTGACTCCGATGTTCTCCTGTTGTGCTGGAATGTCATTTACCTCAATGGACTTTATCTGCTCAAGTTTCTGGTTCCTTATCCGTTGGTACACGACTACGGTTATGATTACCTTAAGCTGGTAGGATTCGGTTCGCCAGAAGCCTGGCTTGCTTTTGTCGTGTTCATCGGCATGCTCGTGTTTCTGTACAAAGGTCTTCGCAAGCGCACCGTGTATGGTTTCGGATTGGCGTTCTATTTCATCACGGCATCCATCTATCTGCATGTGGCGGGTCTTGCACCCGATATTTTTGCCGAGCGCTTCATGTTCATATCGCTACTTGGATTGGCGCTGGTGTTGGTAGATGTCCTACACACGGTCAGTGATCGGAGTAAGAATGCCAGAATGATGGCAGTCATGCTTCTTGCAGTTGTTTCCATTGCGTTTTTCGTGCTGAGCGCTCATAGGAACATAGCATGGAAGGACAATAAGACCCTGTTTGAGACCGATCTTGCGCGGTTGCACCAAGGAGCACGGGCCAACTACAATTACGCATTGCTGCTGCACGGAATCTACTATGAAGGGGCGGAAGCACGCCAGCGTACCTTGCCCGACAGTATTCTCCACCACTATGAACGGGCTCTACAGATCACCGACCGGTTGTATCCGGCCTACCTCGACCTGGGCGGTGCGTACATGGAATTCGGAAAGCCCGATGAGGCCAAGGAGGTGTTTCAAATGGCGATGGAGCGTTACCCACAAATAGCGGCCTCCTATGTTCAAATGGGTAAATACCACATGACCTTTAAGCAGTTCGACCAAGCGGTTCCGTACTTTGAGAAGGCCATTGAAATTGGGGCCCAAGGCACCGACTATTACTACTACTTGGCCATTTGCGAGTTCAATAGCGGAAACCACGCAAAGGCGATAGAAGTGCTTCGTGCTGGAGAGGCAACTGGAGACGTTTCTGCTGCCTACTTCGGACTGATGGCAAACCTTCATTTACGACTTGGAGAATTGGATAGCGCGCAACAGGTTCTGCAGCGCGGCCTTGCTGCTTACCCGAACAATAATGAACTGCTTCAACTCAGAAATGTCGCTGGTTCAGAATGATTCCACAGCTTAAGCCGATATTTGGTTGATGATGAAGTGGCTGCAAGGAAAATATGCGTTCTATGTGGTGGTGTTCATCTGCAGCTTTCTGCAGTTCTCAAATACACTCCAACACGACTACGCGTGGGACGATAAGATCGTGATCCTTGATAACCCGGATGTGAAGGCCGGCATTTCAGGTCTTGGCGAGATCTGGCATAAACAGCATTCCGATTACCTGCACGATCAGATCGGTTACCGGCCCATTGTGCTTTCAACGTTCGCACTGGAGCAGGAATTCTTCCCGATGCAACCGTTTGTGGGTCACCTTATGAACGTGATCTATTTCTCTATCCTATGCATGGTCATTCTCTTATTCGTGCAGGAGGTGATTCCCTTTGACTGGCGCTTTGGAGCGTTATCCGTAACCCTTCTTTTTCTTGTTCATCCCATACATGTGGAAGTGGTTGCCAATATCAAAAGTCGGGATGAGATCTTTCAATTACTCTTCAGTCTCCTGAGCGTGCTGCTGTATTGGAAATGGTATCATTTGAAGAAGTGGTGGATGTTGGTTGTGGCCCTGATCTGCTTCGTGCTGGCCATCCTATCACGTGAGAATTCGATAGTCACCGTTGCACTCATTCCGCTTACAATTCTTGTGCTGGGTGATGGTACGATCAAACAACGGGTAAAGGGACTTTGGCCTGTGCTATTACTGATGGGGGTGGGAGTGTCCATCATCGTACTTTCTCAGATCGGAGATGCAGGGAAGGCAGAAACCGAAGGTTTAGGGATCGTGTACGAGGATCCAGCATTGGGTAATGGATTCTTGTATCAGGGGGTGGTTGGCGCAGACCGGGTGCTGAATTTCAATCTGGTGATGCTTCGGTACATCAGGAATTTTGTTTGGCCCGTTGATCTGGTTTACTACTACGGCTACGACTATTTGGAGGTATATGCTGCAGACCACTGGATTTCCATTTCCGGAGCAGTAGCCACTTTCATGCTGATGGTTTTAGCACTTGTAGGATTGAAGTACTTCACGGCTTTTTCGTTTGGGGCCATTTTCTTCTTCATCGGTATTTTTCCCTTCCTACAGCAATTCAATTTCATGCCTGATGCCATGGCAGACCGGTTTGTGTTCGGTCCGTCTCTCGGGTTATGCATTGCCTCGGTTGCCGGAGTAGGGTGGTGTATGCAGCGATTCGGCCGAGGAAATGACCTCTTGGCTAAGGCAGTCCTCTCAGCAGGCATTTTCGTCTTGCTCTTCTATTCTTATCACACTTTTCAGCGCAACAAGGCGTGGAAGGATAATTACACCCTTTTCAGTACAGACATCGGGAAATTGGACGATTGTGCCAAAGCACACGAGCATTACGCAGATGTGCTGCTCGAAAAATATTTGCGAACCAATGATGCTTCCCTCATTCCGGAAATCACTTACCATTACCAAACGAGCATTGAGATCAGCGATAAGAGCTATTATTCGTTCATGAAGCTCGGGTCCAACTATGCTTCGTTCGGAAATCCTGAACTTGGCATTCAGGTGCTGACAAAGGCTGTTGAACTTTTTCCCGATAGGGCCGACCCAAATTTCTATCTCGGAAGCGCGCTTTTTAAACAACAGTCGTTCAAAGAGGCTTTGCCGTATCTGAGAAAAGGGGTCGAGCTTTCTCCAAGGATATCCGATTCGCACGAGTTGCTCATCAGGTCTTACGAACAAGTGGGTATGCTGGATAGTGCCATGCATTCGGCTTCCATAGCTGTATCACTGTTTCCCGGAGATATCAGAGTTCGGGATGCGGTTTGCGATGTTCATTTTGCCCTTAGGAATGAGGAAATGACCCGACTGCACTTGGACACCCTTCTTCAACTTGCAGGAACGAATCCGCTCTATTGGAAAAAAGCCATAGGTATGCATCAGTTGATGGGCAGAAACCAAGAAGCCGACTCCTTGTATCGTAGGTCGATTCGGCTTGGTGTGAAATTCGACCAATAGCTGTATTTAGTCGATAAATCGACCCGATTATCCGGAACAATTCTGTTGTCAGGAAAAAAATCAGCTTCTTTACAAGAAGAAACCACCATTTTTTCAACCAATAATCGGTTTTTCATGAAAAGAATTTCTACTCTCCTCCTTGTTTCACTTTTCTTCATTTACGGGACGCTTGACTCGTTTGCGCAGTGCGGAACGAATACGCAATCAGGTACCACAACCTGCTTCGATAGGTCTAATTTTTACCATGGCGAAATACTACCGAACTCTGGTTGCGGAGTGTTTACAACTGTTTTTCCTTACAGTCCAGGGGAGTATTTCAGAGTGCCGGTATTGCAAGGAGGATGCTATACCGTAAGCACTTGCGGTAGTTCCATCGATACAAGGCTTATCTGTTACGAAGGAGGAAATACTACTTCGCCATTTGCCTATAATGACGACAGTGGACCCGATTGTCTTGGCTTGCAGGCATCGGTCGATATCACTCCTAACTTCACTGATTACACCAGGATCGATGTGAGGGAGTATCCATGCAACACGGGTGGAAGTAGTTCGGTTACGGTTAAGGTCCGTCAGAACAACAACCTCAATTTCACTTCTTCCTCATCTGACATGTGTCAGGGTCAGACAAGAACGCTCACTGCAACACCGGCCGCGGTTACCGGTACGCTTCTTTCAGGAAGTGGAGACAGAGGTACTTTCAGTGGAACGGGTGTTGTGGGCACAACTTTTACAGCACCCACCCC
>JBFHEW010000094.1:0-7792 GCA_041583955.1 Bacteroidia bacterium
CATGGCGGCAAATATAAGCCCACGGCCCCCTCAATCGCCCAAAGGCGGAAGTAGTGATTTGCTACGACCTCATCTGAAAAACAAATTGGAGTTAAATCACTTATTCGGTTGCAAACCTTCCTTCTCAATGATCAATAGTTCGTTTTTTCTCCCGCATTGAGGGTTAAAGGGGGCTTATATTTGCCATTCATGCAACGCATCTTAGTTATCCGCTTCAGCTCCATTGGCGATATCGTGTTAACGAGCCCTGTGGTGCGTGCGTTGCGCAAAAAGTATCCCAAGGCGGACATTCGGTTTGTGACCAAGAAGCAGTACGCAGAGCTGGTGCAACCCAACCCGCACCTGAACGGAGTGTTTCTACTGGATGAGAGTCTGAATGCGCTCGCCAAAGAATTGAAGGCGTTCCACCCTGACCTGGTCATCGATCTGCACCACAATCTCCGAACGCGTATTCTGAAAACACTTATTGGTGGTCAGTGGCAGGCATTCCATAAACTGAATGTGGAGAAGTGGCTGAAAGTGAACCTGAAAATGGATCGGCTCCCTGATATTCATATCGTTGACCGATACATGCAAACGCTAAAACCGTTTGGAATTGAGAATGACAGGGAGGGTTTGGACTTTTCTTTCCCGAAGGAGTTCGCTCTTCCTGTGGTTCCTGCTATGTTGAAGGATGGTTTTGTTGCGTTGGTGATAGGTGCGAAGTTGAAGACAAAACAATTGCCGATTCATAAACTGGTGGAATTGTGCAACGGAATTTCCAAACGGATACTACTGGTTGGTGGGCCGGAGGATAAAGAACTCGGAGAGCAAATAGTGATTCAAACTAAGGCCACCGTTTATAATGGTTGCGGAAACTACTCATTGCTTGAATCGGCTTGGTTGATTCAGCAGTCGGAGGTAGTAATTACCCACGATACAGGAATGATGCACATCGCGGCAGCGTTCAACAAGAAGATCATTTCTATTTGGGGGAATACCATTCCCGAATTCGGTATGTATCCTTATCTGCCGAGTGGTGGAAGATCTTTCATCTCTGAAGTGAAGGACCTTGGGTGCAGACCATGCAGTAAGATCGGTTTCAACAAATGTCCAAAGGAACATTTCAATTGTATGGAACAACAGGACGTTTCCGCGGTTATTGAACAGACCATCAAATTCACAGAATCATGAAAAAGTTGCTTTTCTCACATCGCCCCTTTGCCACCGACCTTGCGCTACTGATTCTCAGGGTGGCGTCTGGTGGAATGATGGCCTACAGTCACGGTTGGGGAAAAATGCAAAGGCTGCTTGAAGGCGACCTCAGCTTTGCTGACCCCATCGGTATAGGAGAGCTGCCATCGCTGGTGCTAACAGTAGTTGCAGAACTGGTATGTGGCGTATTGGTGGCGCTCGGACTGTTTACCCGCGCTGCACTCGTTCCGCTCATCATCACCATGGTGGTGGCCGTCTTCATCGTTCATGCCGATGACCCCTTCTCAAAAATGGAGTTCGGGCTGCTGTACTTGATTCCGTACCTAGCGCTGTTCCTTGCCGGACCGGGAAAAATATCGTTGGACAAGCAATTAGGGTAAGACCGATCAGTTCTTTATCAGTCTCACCCTTTCGGTTGCTTCGTTACTTGTTACCGAAAGCAGATAAATGCCGTTGGGAAGTTCGCTAAGGTCCTGTTGTGTTTCAGAACCATGTGCGTTGTCCGCGACAACCAATTTACCTGTTGCATCCAATACGGATATTTGATACGTGCTTCCTGCTCTGAACGAAACGGTGAACAATCCATTCGATGGGTTCGGAGTCACACTGAACATCCGATTGTCTTCATCCGAAATGCCGACCAGCGATACTGCGTAGGGTTGCGATTCGGCCATGCAACCGTACAGATCAGTTTGGGTGACCGTGTAATTTCCACTGATGTCCACCATAAGGTGCTGACCGATCGCATTCGGAATGGCATTGCCCTCCAAATACCACTGGTTGCCCGTGGCATAGGAAGAGGAAAGCTCATTTCCGTTCTGGGAGATGATAGGAAGGGCAGGAGTAGGGTTCACCACAACCTCAACAGAGACCGTATCGCTGTTGCAGAGGTTGGTGGCAATACCGTGGTAAATTCCTACATCTGCCAACTGAACCGCTGTTAATGACAAATGTGTTGAGGCGCTTAGTGTTGAACCTCCCGTTTGCCATTCGTAAGAAATCGGTGCATCACCCGCGGTCACGCTGACGTAGGTCGCAAAGTCCAACAGGTGGTCATCGCCTTCGCAAAGTTCAATCTGATAGGCTGAACTGTTAACATTGAGGTTTAGCGGAATTCGCGACCCTATATGGAACACGTTGCTTGTTACGCTACCGCATTCGCCCTCCACGGTACAAACATATAGCCCAGTGTCAGCCAGTGCAAATTCCGTAAAAGTGAGCATCGGGTCTGCGGAAACCCAGGTCCATTCAGCGTGTTCAATGATACTATGGGTCAGTTTCATCCAATGGTACTTGGAGCAAGTGGCCCCGGCAGTGGCAATTTCCACGGTCAGATCCATGCCCAAGCAACCTACAGTATCCGATGGCTGTTGGGTAATGGTAGGAATGTTATTGCAGCTTGAATACTTGGAAATGGAGGCACCGGCAGATTGTATAGTGCTTGAAATGCTGTTCGGGTTGTTCTCACATGCCCCGAAACTCATATTCATATGCCCATTGCCCGCACTTCGGAGGATGTCGCCAATACCGACATAAACATTGGCAGAGCCATCTACCCAGAGGCAGTTGAATGCGTTGGAAGCACTTTGGTTTTGACCTGATGGAACGATAGTATTAGCAGTGATGAGATTACCATCAAGATCCATGCTGCCCAATATAGTGGAGTACACTCCGTCTGGAACCGTGTATGGAATAGGGAATATCAGGTTTTCGGTTTCCGATGGGTCATAATCGTTGGTGAAAATGGCGCGGCTGAGGTAGTAAAGTGAGTTGCCATCAGCACTCAGCCGAATATCATCTACCGAACTGCGTTCAAATTCTACCATGCTTGCGGTCTTGCTGATGAGTTCGGCCCAGACCAACGCACCAGCCGAACTGTACTTGGCTACAAATCCTCGCCCGTTCATGGTGCCATCGGGGTAGAGTAACGCGGTTCCGGATCCCGGGTCAAAGTCAATGGTATCCATAAGCGTACCTGCCAGATAGATGTTACCCGCAGCATCGGTTTCGATGGCAGAGGAGTAAAGTCCACCACCGTTGGTGGCTCCCAAGGTGAATGCCCACTGAAGGGTCATGTCTGAGCTGTATCGACTTACGAAAACATCCGGGCCACTGCTGGTCTGGCCGGGAGTAAGACTTGAACTTACCAGAAGATGTTGCAGAGGGGTGACATCCGTATCAATTACGCCCGTGTAGGTTCCTGTCAGCACATAGAATCCGTTCGCATCTTGTGTGCCCTTGTATCGGTCCGTACCAGATTGTCCGTCAAGTGGGTTATAGGAGCCGTTGCCTCCGGTAGAATAGCTGTTCCAGGTGCCTCCGTTGGCTCTGTCCACTATGAGAAACGCCAAACTGGGAGCTGAGCTGGTTGCCAGTCGGACCAAGCGGTCTTGGGCATTGATGAACATGTCGGTGATAGCGGCCGGGTTGGCCGTGGTGCCCGTACCGTATCCCCAAACGAAATCGCCATTGGCCGTGTATTTGGCCGTCCAGACCGAAGAGTTGGTGGCTGTGAAGAAGGTTCCGGCATTCGGGTCGAGGTCGAGGGAGCCTCCGAACATGCTGCCGCCCACGTAAATGTCGCCCTGATCATCAACCGTCATAGCGGTCGCTGACGAAAACGTGCTTCCAGTGGTCAGTGTCTTCACCCAGATAAGAGCACCAGCGCTGGTATACTTGGCGAAATAGGCATCGCCTCCGTTGATAAAATTGCCTGACGTGAGGCTCAGGATGCCGACACCGGGGTCGAAATCCACGGTTCCACGGAACAGACCACAGGCGAAGATGTTTCCGCTCGGGTCGGTCTCCATGTCCCGCACCTGCACGTAGGCCGTTGCATTGGTAGCTGTCTCTCCGAAGTAGATTCCCCATTCGTTCTGAACAAATTGGGCTTGCGTGGAGAAAGTTGTGGTGCACAGCAGCGCAACCGGAAGTAGAAAACTGGTTTTCATGCGTATCAGTAGAAAAAGAGTGGTTAAAAGACCGTTGCCTTTGGAGTGTCAGGTAGGAGTTCCTGTGGGTCTTCTAACTGGCAAGCACCATTGTGCTCGTTGTCGCGAGGCGAAATTCAGAAATGGTTTTCAACTCGCCAAAACACTAAAATGAAACTTGGAAGAAACTGGTCGAAAACATTTTTCCAACTATTCGGCAAAAAGTGCCTTTAATTCTGACGCCTCACTCGGTTTCATTTTACCGGCAAGGATGAGGCTGAGTTGTTTTCTGCGCAAAGCACCTTCAAAGCGGGCTATTTCCTCTTCTGTCTCTGGCTCAACCTCGGGCACGCGGATAGGATTTCCGAGTTGGTCCACGGCCACAAACGTGTAAATGGCCTCGTTCACTTTTATCTGGTCGGAAGTGGAACGGTCTTCAACGAATACATCGATGAAAATTTCCATGCTGCTGCTGAAAGATCTGGAAACCTTTGATTTGAGCGTGACGATATCGCCCAGTTTGATGGGTTTCGGAAACGTGACGTTGTTCACCGAAGCCGTGACACATACCCGTTTGCACAATCGATGGGCCGATATGGCAGCGATCACATCCATCCAATGCAGCAGCTTGCCTCCCATGAGGTTTCCTAAGGTATTGGTGTCGTTGGGCAATACGATCTCGGTGTTGATGGCAAGGGTTGATGCTGGGGTTCGCTTGTTTTCGGACATACGTTGAGTTTTGCGCAAAGATAAAGCCCCACTGTTCAATTGAACAGCAGGGCTCGTTTGAAGGGTCGGAGAATATCTTAAAGTTTCGTCAGTTTCTGAACGAAGCGCTCTTTTGACTCGGTATCGGTCAATTCAATGAAGTAGATGCCTTGACTCAATGTCGAGATGTCGAGGTTGATGTGGTCGCGGAAAGCGCTTTCGCTTCTTACCAACGAACCATCAATGTTCAGAATATTGAGGTTGTACTTTCCTCCATTGCTCATGTAAACACTCACAACATCAGTTGCCGGGTTCGGGAAAAGTAGCATTTCCGGTCCAGGGTTCTCTGCGGCCGCTTCTTCTATACCTGTGTACAGTTTCGTGTATATCGGTAACGAGATCTGCGTTGGATGCTCTTCAGAGAAGTGAACGCGCTGAATGGCAATACGTGGAGAATATTCCTGACCCTCAAAGATGTAGGTCTGACCATCGCCCGGCTTTCTTCTGAAGAATTCGTTTGGCATGATGGGGATGTTCGGATTCACCTGGAAACGATTGTAGTTACTGCTACTGACAAGGATCTTGATCTTGTGTCCATCTCCAAAGGTGTAGGCAATAGGTAGCAGGTTGAAAACGTATTCATAGATCTCTCCGATGTTGATGTTCGTGAAAGGAATATCATCCCCGATGAAAGGAATGTCAGAATCCTTCCAAGGTTCTTCCACCAACATTCTCACATAGTCGCGTGCACGTGCGTTCACGCAGCCATCCTGAACGAAATACTCGCGTCCATCAGGATAAACGTCAATGATCCTTACGTGGAAATCGGTATCGGTAGGTCCTTCGCTCAAACCACCTATGTTGCTTTTGGCGTAGAGTTTAACGGAAGGGAAACCAACGATGCAAAGTGAATCCTGGATCGGAGCAGTTTCAAAACTGATGACTCCGGGCCTGTTCATGGTGTACTGCTCGTATCTCGGATCCTTCAGGTTGAATTGCCCTTGAGAATCGCGCTCCCCATCTGGAGTTTTCACGATCATGTTGGCACCACCGATGGTTCTGATCGGGTCGTCCGGATCATGCACATACATTTTGAATCCTTCGTCTGTTGTCGGTGCATTATTGTCCAATGTTCCGTTCTTGTGCATGTAAAAGACCTTACGCTGAATGGCATCCCAATCGCGGCCTTCAGGTAACGGGAAGGTATCGGCAGGTAGCCAGTAATTCCCAAGGTCGAGGTTCTGTGGTTCCGAATCGTTGTTCGGACCGACCACGTACAGACGAACATTCGGAATCTCGTTCGGGTCTGCAAAATCGCGGTAAGGAATAGGGCTGATGCTTTCGGCATTGAGACCTGGGATCACATTTTCCAATGGGATGTCTGGAAGATCGATAGGAATGCTTCCACTTCCGAGCGGAGAGTTGTAAACCAGGTCGGCCTTGAGCCCGGAAAGTGGCTGTGCACCCGTTAATACGGCAATGAGTTGATCGTAAGGAAGACGCACTTCTTCAGCCGGTACGCGTATGCTTAGCGTTCCCAATAGACCAAGGTCAGCAAGCGGATAAAGGTTATTCGATTCGGGGAGGATGAACTTCGGCTCTCCGATGAATTCATCAGGATGATAATTGAGATTGTAACGGAACCACCCGATCAATTCTGAATTTAGGGCCTTGTCAATAGGAATGTTGGTTTCGCTGAAATCGTCAAAGTTGATGCCTATCAGGTCGTTCACATTCTCGGGGTAGGTACGGTCGCCTGTGGTGGTGCTGCCCATTGTCTGGTGTGCCCATGGTCCGAGTACCAACTTCTGCAATTCACGGTTCGTAACGCCCGGACGGTTGAATTTCTGTGAGCTGAGGTGGCGTCTCATGTTGGCCCAGCTTTCTGTTTGCGAGTCAACGAAAATGTCCCACCATCCGCAGAGGTGATACCCCGGAACCTCCATGTTCCTGAATCGGCTGTACTGCCCTTCCAGCTGTCCCTCACCGAATTCATCGGTTACAGCTCGGCTGATGTCAATTTCAGGTCTTCCCGAAGCGTTAGGGTAATAACCGCAGGTCGGTATGCCAGTAATAGGATCTGGGTATTGAACCGACACAAAGTGGTCAATGGCCAGGTTGGCGGCATCGAACTTGTTCTGTTGGAAGGTTTTCTCCACCCCGTTCACAACAATGGTCTGAGGCAACTTGTAATCGGCAGAGCTGTGAATGTTGTTCTGCATATCGTTGTCAATCGGTATCAGGTCATCATCCGTACCAGAGAAGATCTGTCCTTTCAACCAGCCGGTTACCAATCTATCGCGGAGTACACCGTTCGGGTAACCTACACCTTTATAGAAATCTGCAGGTGCTACGATCGGCATGATGGCCTTGAGACCAGGTTCGTTCTCATCGATCATGTGTGCCGCGGCTGCCTGATATTGGTTATAACCCAAGGCTGATGCTCCGAACATGGCATAGCGTCCGGTGTACAGTAGGTCGGTAGTATCGGTGATGCCATCTCCGTCAAGGTCATAATCTCTCAACAGACGTCTCTTGATGTATTCCTTGGTGTCGTACCCATCCTCGTGTCTGTTTCCGTTCTTCGGATCGTTCGGGTCTGTGGCATCCAGCACGTGTTGGAAGTTCGGGTGGTAAACACCTTTGTCCCATCCATCGCTCGTAAGTGGTAGATATACTCCTTCTGATGCGTAGCGACCGCGTTGGTCCTGCTTGGCAAAGGCGTAGCCCAAGATGTTCATGATGGGCGCTTCCTCCGCATCCTGGTCGCCTTTATCATAAGGGGTACGCGTCAGTACGAGTGGCAACTTGTATGGGTTCGGGTTGGGTTGGCCGTTGAGCGAATCGTAAATGATGTATTGCGTTCCTCTCGGTATCAACTCAAGGTCATAATCAATGGAGCTTCCGAAGATGCCAGCGATCTGCGATGGAAGGTCAATGCTGATAGGAACCATCAGGCA
>JBFHEW010000095.1:0-7789 GCA_041583955.1 Bacteroidia bacterium
AGCACCGTTACCAATCCATTCTGCGATAGTTGCAACCGCATCCGACTTACGGCAGATGGTAAATTGAAGAATTGCCTGTTCTCTGGTTCGGAAACCGATCTGCTCACAGCATTGAGAAATGGGCAAGACATTCGGCCACTCATCACTTCATCCATTCAAAACAAAAAGGCCGTTCGTGCCGGAATGGATTCGTTTGACGCTTTCTCTGATCCAGACGAGCACGGAAAGAACCGGGAAATGGTGGCGATAGGGGGTTAACGGACAACCATTCAAAGCCAATAAAAAAGGGGTCACACCGTTTATTGATGTAACCCCTTCGCCTTTCAAGCTCCTCCTCTTGGGCTCGAACCAAGGACCCTCTGATTAACAGTCAGATGCTCTAACCAGCTGAGCTAAGGAGGAATTTAAGGGCTGCAAATGTAGTTTGCTCGGTCATATAATCCAATACCTTTGTCAAAAAATTCAAATCTCCCTAAAATGAGCCTACTTACAGTTGGAACCGTTGCCTTTGATGCTATTGAAACCCCGTTCGGGAAAACCGACAAGATAATCGGTGGTGCCGCCACCTACATTGCCTTGGCAGCTTCTTATTTCAATAAGCCTATCAACATGGTTTCTGTGGTGGGAGACGATTTTCCGGAAGAAGGATTGCAGAATCTTCGCAATCATGGAGCGAATACCGATGGGATTCAGGTGAAAAAAGGAGAAAAAACCTTCTTCTGGAGTGGCAAATACCACAACGATATGAACACCCGCGACACGCTGGCAACAGAGTTGAACGTGTTGGCCGATTTTGAGCCAGTGGTGTTGGACGAATATCAGAACTGTGAGTTCCTGATGCTCGGCAACCTCACGCCAGCGGTGCAGATGTCTGTCATCAACCAATTGAAGCACCGACCAAAACTAGTGGTGCTCGATACCATGAATTTTTGGATGGATATTGCTTTGGAAGAGTTGAAGGCTGTTCTGAAGAAAGTGGATGTCCTCACCATCAATGACGAGGAAGCACGCCAACTTTCAGGTGAATACTCCCTTGTGAAAGCTGCTCAGGTGATCCTCGAAATGGGACCGACCTACCTTGTCATTAAGAAAGGTGAGCATGGCGCATTGCTCTTCAATAAGGACTCCGTGTTCTTTGCCCCTGCACTGCCATTGGAAGAGGTATTTGACCCGACAGGGGCTGGCGACAGTTTTGCTGGAGGTTTCATCGGTTACTTGGCAAGTACACGCGATATCTCTTTCGACAACATGAAGCGCGCCATCATCTTCGGTTCGGCCATGGCTTCATTCTGTGTAGAGAAATTCGGCACCGAGCGTCTCAGCAACCTTTCGCAGGACGAGATCGATGACCGTGTTCAGGATTTCATTGACCTGGTACAGTTCGATATCTCGTTGGTGAACGACTAAGAGAACCGAACCATAACCTGGTTCTTATCCACGGTTTTTCCTTTTTCCACCTCAATGGAGGCCACCGTTACATCGGCTGGCGACTTGATGACGTTTTCCATCTTCATGGCTTCTAGCACGAGGATGCGATCACCTTTCTGTAGTTGATCGCCAGGCTTCACGTTGATCTCCAGGACCAGTCCGGGCATGGGAGCCTTCAGTTCATTCACTTTACCGGCACCGCCTTTTTCCATACCAAGGCTTTTGAGCAGTTCGTCAAACTTGTCGATGGTTTCCGTCTCATACACGTTTCCATTCACTTTTATCTGACGCTTGCCGTCCACATCAGGCAATACCTCCACGTTATACGAAACGCGGTCTTTCACTACGTGATAGATCTGCTCCGAAATTCTGCTCACGTCCCAGCTGAATGCTGTTCCATTAAGCGTTCCCTTTTCCCTGTTGTCGCCTTCCAACTCAACCAAAAAGTCTGACCCTGAAACCTTTACCTGCTTGCTCATCTTCTAAAATTCCATTATTTCCGTTGCGTTAAGTAGGTATAAACCTATTTTTGCGCCCCGTTTAAAAACCAAAGAAAAGAATAGAATGAGAATTCTTACCCGGAATTATAGTTGGATCGCAGCGCTGATGGTTGTTTCCATCGGTTTCAGTGCCTGTAAAACCCAGAATAAATCAACTGCTGTGGCCACGGCTCCCGAAGTGGAAGTGGCTGAAGTAGAAGCTGTTGAGGTGGAAACACGGCCGTATCAGGCATCCAACACACGTACATTCGACCTTATCCATACCACGTTGGACGTACGATTCGATTGGGAAAAGCAGCAATTGATGGGAAAGGCGGAACTGACGCTGAAGCCTTATTTCTACTCCACGGACAAATTGACCTTGGATGCGAAAGGATTTGACCTGAGGACCGTGGGTCTGAAGAAGGATGGGAACCTTCAATCGCTCAAATACACCTACGACAACCAGAAGATCTACATTGATCTTGACAAGGAATATACCCGTAACGAGACGATCATCATTTGGGTGGATTACGTGGCAAAACCTGAAGAATTGGAAGCGCAAGGAAGTGCAGCCATTACCGATGCGAAAGGTCTGTACTTCATCAATCCGCTAGGAGAGGAAAAAGATAAGCCGAAGCAAATCTGGACGCAGGGTGAGACCGAATCCAGCTCATGCTGGTTCCCAACCATCGATTCTCCGAATGAGAACATGACACAGGACATCAAAATAACGGTTGACAGCCGCTATGTGACGCTTTCAAACGGTCTTTTGGTGAGCTCTAGACCGAACGGAGACGGAACCCGAACAGATCAGTGGAAGCAGACCAAGCCACATGCCCCATATTTGGCCATGATGGCCATTGGCGAATTTGCCGTTGTAAAGGACAAGTGGAAAGGAATTGACGTGGATTATTACGTTGAGCCTGCCTATGAACCTCATGCCAAGGCCATTTTCGGAGAAACCCCCAATATGCTCGATTTCTACTCCGATGTGTTGGATTTCCCGTATGCATGGGAAAAATACAGCCAAGTGGTGGTACGCGACTACGTTTCGGGAGCAATGGAAAACACCACAGCCACCATCCATGGCGAATTCCTGCACAGAACACAACGTGAACTGCTTGACGGAGACAATGAGGAGATCATTGCACATGAGCTTTTCCACCATTGGTTCGGTGACCTTGTAACCTGCGAAAGCTGGAGCAATCTGCCGTTGAACGAATCGTTTGCAACCTACGGTGAATACCTATGGTTAGAGCACCGTCATGGACGCGATGCTGCCGACAAGCACGGCAACGAGCAAATGCGTCAGTACATAGCGTCTGTTGCCCAAACAGGACATGTGGACATGATCCGTTTCTTCTATGACAATAAGGAGGACATGTTCGATGCGCACTCTTACAACAAGGGAGGTCGCATTCTTCACATGTTGCGTAAGACCATTGGTGATGAAGCCTTCTTCAAGGGTCTGAATCTGTATCTCAATGAGAATAAGTTCCAATCGGTAGAAATCCATCAGCTCCGATTGGCCATGGAGAAGATAACAGGATTCGACCTCAACTGGTTCTTCAATCAGTGGTTCTTGGATAAAGGCCACCCGAACCTGGAGATCGCACATGACTACGATGAAACAGCTAAGAAGTACAGCGTCACCATTAAACAGACACAGGACCTGAAAGAGTTTCCGCTTTATCGTATTCCGATGGATGTGGATGTGTATTTCGGTGGTGCCGTGAACCGTTACAGGATAGACCTTACAGAGCAGGAGCAGACGTTTACATTCGATGTGCTGGGAAAACCATCGTTGGTCAAGGTTGATGCCGAGCAAATGCTGCTCGGAACCAAGTCGGAAACGCTTTCTGAGGATGAATACATCTACATGCTTAAGAACTCGCCTCTTTTCCTTGATAAGGTAGAGGCCATGAACGGACTCAAATCGAGCAAGGATCCAGAAGCCATTGAGGCCATCATGAACACCTTGGAGGACGGATATTGGGGAACGCGCAGAAAAGCCCTCACCTCGTTGAAAGGAAAAGCTGTTGCCGATACGTCTCTTCTTAAGAACAAGCTGATCTGGATGGCTCAGAAGGACGAAAAATCGATCGTACGCGCAGAGGCGATAACAGCCTTGGCAGAACAATTCGGTGCCGATGCCAATGTTCAGGCGGTGATAGAAGCGGCCATGAAAGATCAATCGTACACCGTACTCGGCTCAACGCTTAAAGCCATTGCTTCTTACAACGAAGAAAAAGCGCTCGCGTTGGCGAAAGATGCAGAGCAAGACGCAAGCGGATCACTTGTCTCGTCAATCGCATCGCTTTATGCACAGAATGGAACAGCCGAGCAAATGGATTTCTTCGTGAAAGGATACGACAAGATCTCTGACCCGAACAACAAATACGTTTACGTTCAGATCTTCGGTAAATACCTTATGAAACAAGATCTTGCCACACAGACCAAAGGGTTGGACATGTTGGAGAACATTGCACAGAACGAAGGTGCTTGGTGGATGCGTCTTTCTTCGCTACAGGTGTTGATGGGGCTGCAGCAATCGGCCAGTGGTCAGGATTCTGATGCCGCAAGGTCGATGGTGACACGAATCAAAACCGTCATTGATAAGGTGAAGGCTACCGAGACCAATGACATGATCAAAGGCATGTTGGGAAACTGATCCTGACAGATTTTGAATTTGCGCTGGCTGGAAATCAGTTTCAATCAGCGTTGGTGAGATAAGGAAAAAGCGAGGCAGGATTCCGTCTCAGAACTCAATTCAGATCATTGAGCTTCTCCTTGATGTTCTCATCCAAAGGAAAGAAGACGCGGGCCGACAAGAGTACCGTCTTTGCAGAATCAACGTAGCTGCTTCC
This sequence comes from Bacteroidia bacterium, assembly GCA_041583955.1. Taxonomy (GTDB): domain Bacteria; phylum Bacteroidota; class Bacteroidia; order UBA10329; family UBA10329; genus UBA10329. Next base: position 4,778 of record JBFHEW010000095.1, read on the forward strand.
GATGAGATGATCGGCATAGTAGGTCACTGCTGGTTTTAACAATGGGGAGCTGATCGGGTCCGGAACATAGCTCAGGTTCCTGTAATTCGCCTCCAGAATGGGGAAACTGGCCTTGATCTCGCGTTCTGCCTCATACATGGAACTCAGGCGAATGTCGGTTACTCCCTTCACGAACTGGATGTACGGGTCATTCGGAGCAATGCTTTGCAATTGCTTGTAGGTGTAGGAGGCCTTTCTGTAGTCTCCTTCCAATTCGTACGCTTGCGCCACAGCGATACCCTCTTTGAGCATCAAACGGAAAAACTCCTCGTTGTCTTTCACAAACTCTCCGGACTTATCCTTCGAAACGGCTTTGCCTGCATGCTTCAACGCATCGCGCATGGCCGTTTTGTAGCGTTCCTGGATCTTCGGTTCCTCCGACTTCGACAGTTCGTAAAAACACATGGAGGCCCACAGGTAGGGCTCGGGCTTCTTCCGATGCTTGTCGTTATCGATCAGAGATTCTGCAGATTCGAGGGCAGATTCCCAATTCTCTTTTTCGAACTTCTTGGCAACATTCCCGAATTCAGGGTTGCTCACTTGTCCATAACCTGAGGTTACGTAAGTGATCAGTAGTAAAACGAGTAGATATCTCATTCTGAGATCAGGAGTCTTTCGGTTGTCGTGTACTTATCATTGGATGCCCTCACCAGGTACAAACCTGATGCCAAGAATGAAAGATCTGCTTCGGTTCTCGATTCAACAACGGTTTCCGACCATACGATACGGCCCAGTTGATCCGTGATCTGACATTCGGCCCCCAGCAACTCTTTTGGGAATACAAGATTGGTGATGCCATTGCTTGGGTTGGGATAGACCTGAGTACGCACATTGCGTACCTGAGCATCCACACCTGTAGGAGAATAGGCTGGATTCTTCAGCTCAATGATGGAGTTCTGCCAAGTAAGGCTTGTTCCCCAAGAAGGTCCGTTGGTAGCAAGGAAAACGCGTCCGTCAGGAGACGCGCAGATGTCGCGCAGACGGTCAAATGTTCCTTGATTGAAAGACGATGACGGATTATTCGCATGCGAATTATTGAACAGTATCTCTTGGTCCACCACGGTAGTGCCATCCACGTTATCCACCTCGATGACTTTCAAGTGTTCGGCCTTCAGAACGGTCATCAGCATCTTGCCTTGCCATTCCGGGATTGCCGGATGGTCGTACCAGATAAGGTCAGACGGGGCAATGGTTGAACTCTCATACCAGATGGCCAATGGGTCTTTGTAGTTGGTCATGGCATTGCAAGCAGAAAGTTCGCTACCTGTGTTGCAGAATCCCTGCACATCTGGCCAGCCGTAGTTTCCGCCTGCCTCAATGATATTGAACTCATCGTTGGTGCTGGGCCCGTGTTCTGAGCTGTAGATGATTCCGTTCGGAGCGAGCACCAACCCTTGAGCGTTCCTGTGTCCAATGGAATACAGGTAGCTGTTAGGACCGAACGGATTGTCTGAAGGAATGCTGCCATCCAGGTTCATCCTGAGGATCTTTCCGCTCACAGAGTTCTCGTTCTGAGGTGATGACTGATTCTGGTAGTCACCCGTTGTAGCAAGCAAGGTATTGTCGGGCAAGATCAACAGGCGGCATCCGATGTGCGTGGTGTTTCCGTTTATTCCTTCCACCAGCGTAACGCCATTCTCCAGCATACCCGATGTGCTGTTGTACGAATACCTTACGATGCGCTCCTTTATCCCTCCACTGTAATAGGTGTAGGCCAGGAACACGTGTGGTGTCGTCTCAAAATCAGGATGGAGTGCCAGCCCTAAAAGTCCGGCTTCGGCATTATCGTAAACGGTGCTCGTAAGATCCAGAATGGTTGTTCGAACCCCTGTTTCAGGGTTCAACCGACTCACTCTTCCATAGCGCTCTGTCATCCAGATATGATCGTCCGGCCCCCACTGGATCTCCCACGGAATATCGATGCCGTTGTTCTGGTTGGCACCTTGAATCACCACCCGCACGTCAAGCGTGGTGCTACCCACCGTAACGGTACTTGGTTGTGCCACAATGTTTGCAATACAGGAAATAAGAAAAACAGATGCTAGCGTAAGTTTTTTGGTCATATGGATAAGAATTAGGTCTCTTACTCTCAAAAGTAAGTTTGCGTTACATGAATCGTGTATTTCACCAAGGATTGGTTGCCCAAACTGTCACCTCGGGCACAAAACCACGGTCATCCATCTTCAATTGGGCAATGATCACGTCTGCAATCTCCTGTGGTCTCAGCTTGTTCTCCTCTTCCGCTCGCATTTGTCCGTCCGTCTTTCCGAATGCGGTGGTCACCTCAGAGGGGTTCACGTGCATCACTCGCACATTATATGGTCGAAGGTCTGCTTGCCAGCATTGGCTCAAGCCGCGCAACGCAAATTTGGAAGATGCGTAAATGCTGCCTTTGGCGTAACCCTTGAGCGATGCGGTGGATCCGATGTTGACGATGTTGCCCGACTTCTGCTTTTTGAAGATGTTGGCAGCGGCCTGCCCCATCATAGCGGCACCGAAAACATTGGTCTCATACACGCGCTTCATGTCGTCCATGTCCAATTCTCCCACCTCAGCCCAACCGGCCCCGAAACCGGCATTATTGATCAGGATATCGAACGTCTTGTTCTCGCTCGTTATCTGATTGAAAACCCGATCGACATCTGTTTGCGATGCAGAATCGGCCACGATCGGTCTGGCATTCATTTCTGAAGCTGCCGCGTGGAGGCGTTCTTCATTCCTACCGGTTATATACACCGTGGCGCCTTCATTGATGAGTTGATGCGCGATCTGTTTTCCAATTCCGTTGCTTCCGCCCGTTACCAGGGCGATCTTTCCTTTTATATCCATGGTTACTAAAGGCCCGAAGATGTGCTATTGTTTTATCTGTACCAACGAAAAATCGCGATACCCCATGAAGTTGTTGCCGAAACCGATGATCCCAGCCCGGTGAATACTGTATGATTCGTAGCCTACAGCTTCGGTTTCCCTGAG